>NZ_JBFULV010000003.1:0-123094 GCF_054049715.1 Rhizobacter sp. P5_C2
GCCGCCGGCCCACCCGACGCCCGGCGGCCCGGCCACCGGCCGGCGCACCGATGGTGGCGAACTCGAAGGCGTGCGCAGCTACCGGCGCGGCGACCCGCTGAAGCTGGTGGTCTGGAAGAAGGCCGCGCGCAGCCTCGAGACCGGCGGCGAGCTGGTCAGCCGCGACACCAGCGCCACGGTGCAGCAGCAGCTCTGGCTCGACTGGCAGCGCTGCGCCGGCCTCGCGCCCGAAGATCGGCTGTCGCGGCTGGCCGCCTGGGTGCTGTCGGCCGAGCGCGCCGGCGCCGACTACGGGCTGCGCCTGCCCGGCCTGCAGATCGATCCCGCCCAGGGCGAGCTGCAGCGCCGGCGTTGCCTGGAGGCGCTGGCCTTGCACGGCGGCAGCGGAGCGGGCACATGAACGCGACAGCGACCGCCTGGCTGCCGCGCTGGCCCGGCTGGCGACACCTGCCGCGCGACACGCGCGACACGCTGTTCCTGCTGCTCGTGATCGCCTGGACCGTGCTGCCGCACCTGCTGCACCTGCCGCCATGGTGCGCTGCGCTGACCGTCGGCGTGCTGCTGTGGCGCGGCCACCTCGCGCTGAGCGGCAGCGCGCTGCCCAACCGCTGGGTGCGCGGCGGGCTGCTGGCGCTCGCGATCGGGCTGACGCTGTTCTCGTTCCGTTCGCTGCTCGGCAAGGAGCCCGGCATCACGCTCGCGGTGGTGCTGATGTCGATGAAGACGCTGGAGCTGCGCGCCCGGCGCGATGCCTTCGTCGTGTTCTTCCTCGGCTTCTTCCTCGTGCTGACGCACTTCCTGTACTCGCAGTCGCTGCCGGTCGCGGCCGCGATGCTGCTGTCGGTGTGGGGCCTGCTGACCGCGCTGGTGCTCGCGCACATGCCGGTCGGGCAGCCGCAGCTGCGCAAGGCGGCGCGGCTGGCGCTGCGCAGCGCAGCGCTGGGCGCGCCGGTGATGGTGCTGCTGTTCGTGATGTTCCCGCGCCTCGGGCCGCTGTGGGGCGTGCCGCAGGACGGCATGTCGACGACCGGCCTGTCCAACAGCATGCGCATGGGGTCGGTCGCCGAGGTCGCGAACGACGACAGCGTCGCGATGCGCATCCGCTTCCTCGGGCCGGTGCCGCCGCCCGAGGCGATGTACTTCCGCGGCCCGGTGCTCGCGCGCTACGACGGCGATGAATGGCGGCCGCTGTTCCGCTCCGAGTTCGCGCCGCCGCTGCGCGGCGCGTTGCGAACCGACGGCCCAGCGTACCGCTACGAGGTGACGCTCGAGCCGCTGCGGCTGCCGCTGCTGCCGCTGCTGGAGGCGACGACCGAGGTCGAGCCGATCGAGAACCTGCCGGTGTCACCCCGCGACGATCTGTCGTGGCGCACGCAGCGGCCGGTCACCGAACGGCTGCGCTTCACGGCGGTCGCGCACACGCGCTTCCAGCACGGGCCGGTGAAACGCGGCAACGAGTTGCGCGAGTTCGTGCAGTTGCCCACCGGCTACAACCCGCGCACGATCGCCTGGGCCACGCAGCTGCTGAAGCGGCCCGATCTGGCGCAGGCCGATTCGGGCACGCTGGCCCGCGCGGTGCTGCAGCACATCGCCATCGGCGGCTTCGGCTACACGCTGGCACCGGGCCTGTACGGAGAGGCCGATCCGCGCACCGCCGTCGACGAGTTCTGGCTCGATCGAAAGCTCGGCTTCTGTGAGCACTTCGCCGCCGCGTTCGTGATCGTGATGCGGGCGATGGACGTGCCGGCGCGGGTCGTCACCGGCTACCAGGGCACCGACCCGGCGCCGGTCGACGGCTTCTACATCGTGCGCCAGAGCTCAGCGCATGCCTGGGCCGAGTACTGGCAGGAAGGCATCGGCTGGGTGCGCGCCGACCCGACCGCCGCGGTGGCGCCGGATCGCATCGCGCGCAGCACGCGGCTCGCGCCGCAGCCGGGGCTGGTGGCGGGTGCACTCGGCTCCATGAGCCCGGCGCTGCTGGCGCAGTTGCGCGGCGCGTGGGAGTCGGTCAACAACCGCTGGAACCAGTGGGTGCTGAACTACTCGCGCGGGCAGCAGCTCGACCTGCTGAAGAACCTGGGCTTCAGCTCGCCGAGCTGGGAAGACCTGGCGTTGCTGCTGATCGGCACGCTGAGCACGCTGGCGCTGCTGGGCGCCGGCTGGGCGTGGTGGGACCGGCACCGGCAGGAGCCGTGGCAGCGGCAGGCGCGGCAGTTGCGCGCCGCGCTGCAGCGGCTGGGGCTGGCCGCGTTGCCGCACGACACGCCGCGGGCGCTGGCGGCCCAGGTCGATGCGCGCTTCGGTGCGCGGGGTGCCGCGCTGGCGGCGCTGCTGCAGGCGCTCGACGCGCAGCGCTATGGTCGCGGCGCGATCGAGCGGCCTTCGGCACCATGGCTGCGCGCAGTGCGTTCCGAACTGCGGACGCTTGCCAGGAACTGACGCGCTCAGGACGCGCCGATCCGCTGCGTACTGCGCAATTCTGTAGAAAGTAAGGAGCCGGCACGCTCGGCTTTTTTTTAGCATCGCGCATCGCGCCCGGGCTGTTGGGGCCATTCCACCGAATCCCCAGGAGCCTCGTTCATGGCAACTCCCTCCGTCCGGCGCACGGCCGTTGCGCTCGTGCACCTTGCAGCGGCCTTCACGGCCCAAGCCCAGACCCTGCCGCCCCCGCCGGTATCACCGATGCCGCTGGAGCGCTACGAGTACGACGCCCAGGGTCGGCTCACGAAGATCATCCGCGGAGCCGGCACGCTGAACCTCGAGACCCGGTTTCACCACGACACGCTCGGGCGCGTCATTGAAACGACCGATCCGCGCAACGGCACGACGAGCATCGGCTACGACGGCGGCGATCGGCCCACGCAGGTCACCGACCCGCGCGGGCTGGTCACGCAGTACCCACGCAATGGCTTCGGCGACGTGCAGCAGCGGATCAGCCCGGATTCCGGCACCGATCGATTGACCTACGACGCCGCCCGCAACCTGAAGACCCGCACCGACAGCCGCGGCGTGCTGACCACCTACGGCTACGACCTCAGCGACCGGTTGACGAGCGCGCAGACCTCGAAGAACGGGCACGCGAGCGAGACGGTCACGCTGGCCTACAGCGAGCGGGGGCCTGACTTTTCATACGGCATGGGCAGGCTCACGAGCACTGCCTTCCCCGGTGGATGGAACCGCTACGGCCACGACGACCAGGGCAAGATCGCCCGCGATCTGCAGCACCTGGACGCCAGCACAGGCGGCAACCCGAATGCGCTCGACCTGCTGGTGGTCTACGGCGACACGCTGGGCAACCCGAGCAGCATCGCCTACCCCTCGGGACGCCGGCTCACGATGACCTGGGTGGACGGCGAGATGACCGCGATGGCGCTGGCCCGCAGCAGCGACGGCCCGCCCGTTCCCTTGTTCACGCAGATCGACTGGACGCCATTCGCCGGCTCGCTCAAGCGCTGGACCGCGCACATGGCGAACGGCACGCTGGCGAACCGGCGCTTCTTCGACCTCGCGGGGCGGATGACGCGCCACACCTTCGGCGATGGGTTCCGCGACATCCACTACGACGCGGCGAACCGCATCGTCGGCTTCACGCACCTGGCGCCCGACGGCACACCGCGACCGGCACTGGACCGGCGCTTCGGCTACGACGAGAACAGCCGCATCACGCACATCACGACGAACGCGGCCACCTGGGCGATCACGCACGACCCGAACGGCAACCGCGCCAGCCTGAGCCTGAACGGCAGCCCGAGCGTGTACACGACCGAGGCGACCAGCAACCGGCTGACGGCCATCACGAACCCGGCGCGCAGTTTTGCGCATGACGCCGCCGGCAACACCACGAGCGACAGCGCCGGCTACACGGCCAGGTTCAACCTGCGGGGGCAGTTGACGGCGATCACGAAGGCCGGCGTGACGACGCACTACACCTACAACGCCAAGGGGCAACGCGTGCGCAAGGTCAGCAGCACCGGCCCGGCCGGCACCACGCTGTTCGTGTACGACCCCCAGGAACACCTGCTGGGCGAGTACGACCAGCACGGCGCGGCCTTGCGCGAATACGTGTGGCTGCGCGACACGCCGATGGCGATGTTCACGCCGGACCCGGYCGATCCGAGCGGCGAGCCGCTGGTGTACTTCATCCACACCGACCACCTGAACGCGCCGCGCATCGTGGTCGACCGCGAGAACCGCATGCGCTGGCGCTGGCTGGCCGAGCCGTTCGGCACGACCGCGCCGGAGGTCGATCCGCAGGGGCTGGGGGCCTTCACGCAGAACCTGCGCTTTCCGGGGCAGTACGCGGATGCGGAGAGCGGGCTGTTCTACAACCAGTTCCGCTACTACGGGCCTGACGGAGGGCGCTACACGCAGAGCGATCCGATCGGCCTGCTGGGAGGGAGTCCATCGACCTACTCATATGTTGATGCTTCTCCGCTGACCAGCGTCGACCCATCCGGGCTCTTGAAGATCATCTTGCTGCCGGAGAATGACCCCAACTATCCAGCGGCACTCAACGAGCCGGATGACCCCGAAATCTGTCTGATCGTGTCGCACGGCAGCCCGTCTTCCGTCGGGCATCGCAATACCAGCCAGCTCAACACTCTGTTGAACTCGAAGGGATGCAAACCGAAGCAGCTTGTCAAGATCAACGCTTGCCGTGCAGGCGAAGGAGAGAACTCCATCGCAGAGCAACTCGCAAGACTTCGGGCAGGGAATGTGCTCGCATCCACATCCTGGACATGGACGACGCCCTGGGCTACTACCATCCCTTTCTCCGCACCTCCATTGAGCCAGGACAAGAACTCTTGGTGGAACGGTATCCCCAACTGGCTCGAACCGGGCATGTGGCGAATCTTCGGTCCCAATGGCCCGATCGAGCCACGAGTTGATCCGGCAGCGCCGCCCTCGAATGCATGGTGATGGAATGAAATGGCCACTTTGTTGGATTGCTCCCGCGGTCGTCCTGCCGTTCTTGAGTTCCTGCTCGGACAAACTCGGCAAGGAACCCGCCTTCACCCTGCAGACCGGCGTGACGCTTCAATCGAGTTCGGCCTGCGTCGACTTCCGTGACGGCCAGTCGATGTCGTTGAAGCCTATGGCCGACGGGTATCTTGTATCGGCGATCACGCCAACTCGTTGCGAGGGGGAGGCCATCAAGCCCTTCATGACCGCCACGCTCGAACATCGCAGCACCCTTGTCCTCAATCAGCCGGTGCCGGGCTCGAACGCATCTTGCGAATGCCCCCGATCCATTGAAGTTGCGATCCGAGGACGTATCGAACCAGGAGACACGTTGTACATCCTGAACGACTACGAGGTCTTGGGCCACTTCACCATCCCGGCGCCGCAAGGACCCCGGCAATGAAGAACATTCAAGTGATCGATGGCGCAGAGAATTGCGTCTACGACATCTTCCAAGCGTCGGACGAGGAGTTTTCGCTGATCTTCTCCGACGGTCGCGACATCGCGTTCATCGACGAGGTGTACCAGGCAACCGATCCCTTCAAGAAAATTTACTACCCGTCTCGAAAAGATGAAGAGGCCGTCAATCCAGACGGTTCGCAACTGCGATAACCGCGCGGGATCTCTTGGTGCAGGTCGCTCCCGCAGACACCGATAATCCGCGCATGCTCTTTTCGCGCCCCTACCTGCTGCTCGCACCACTGGTCCTCGCATTGCTGCTAGACACCAGCATCGCCCACGCCAAGCCGAAGAAGAAGCACCCTGCTCCCGCAGCGGCGCGCGTCGAGAACGCCCCCGACACGGTGAGCTACGCCGGCCGCGACGACGTGATGCGCTTCGGCGCCGAGCTGGCCGAGCGGCAGGGCCTGGACGCCGGCTGGGTGCAATCGCAGCTGGCCGAGGCGCGCTACATCCCGAACGTCGCGAAGTTCATCATGCCGCCGCCGGCCGGCACCGCGAAGAACTGGGCCGCCTACCGCGGCCGCTTCGTCGAACCCAAGCGCATCCGCGCCGGCCTCGCGTTCTGGCGCGACAACGAGAAATGGCTGGCGCGCGCCGAAGAACTCTACGGCGTGCCGGCCGAGATCGTCGTCGGCATCGTCGGCGTCGAGACGATCTACGGCCAGCAGATGGGCGGCTTCCGCGTGATCGATGCGCTGGCCACGCTGGCCTTCGATTTCCCGACCGGCCGGCGCGACCGCAGCGGCTTCTTCCGCGACGAGCTGGAGCAGTACTTCGTGCTGTGCCACAGCGAGAACATCGACCCGCTCGCGCTGAAAGGCAGCTATGCCGGCGCGATGGGCATGGGGCAGTTCATGCCGAGCAGCTGGAACCGCTATGCGGTGGATTTCGACGGCGACGGCCGCGTCGACCTGCACACGAGCGGCGCCGACATCGTCGGCAGCGTCGCGCACTACCTGGCCGAGTTCGGCTGGCAGCGCGGCATGCCGACGCACTTCGACGTGGCCGCGCCGGTCGATGCCGCCGACCGCGCGACGCTGCTGGTGCCCGACATCGTGCCCAGCTTCACGCCACAGGAATTCCTCGCGCACGGCGCCGCACTGCCGGCCGCGGCGCGCGAATTCGGCGACAAGCTCGCGCTGATCGAGCTGCAGAACGGCGATGCCGCGCCGAGCTACGTGGCGGGCACGCCGAACTTCTATGCGGTGACGCGCTACAACTGGTCCAGCTACTACGCGCTGGCGGTGATCGAGCTGGGACGGGCCGTTGCTGCGATGAGGTAGGACACCGTCAGCTGAACAGCCGCCGCGCCGCCGCGGTCCCCGCCGCCAGGTCGTGCGTCTCCAGCGCCTGGTACAGCTGCCCCAGTTCCCCGCCGATCGCGGCGAACCCCTCGGGCCGCAGCAGCTGCCCGTTGTCGTCGACGATCGCCGCGTCCATGCCGAGCGACAAGGCCTGCGCGCTCGCCTGCCACGCGATGAACGGCTCGGCGCGCGCATCGGTCTGCGGCACGTCGAAGCTCAGCGTCACGTCGCGCACCACCGACTTGTTCGGGTCGTCGGCAAACGCCGCCTGCGAATCGAAGCTCAGCGTCAGCACCGGCGGCGCCCCCTCGTCGGCCGCCGGCAGCACCAGCCGGCCCGGCACCACGCCCGGCACGAAACCGTGCCGCGCCGCATGCTGGTGGATGTAGCCGACGCTCCACGCCGCCGAGCGCGCCTGCAGGTGCACCGCGAGCTGCGCATCGTGCGCGCCGGCGAAGCCATCGAGTTCGCGCGCCCGGGCGACCGCATCGAGCATGTCGGGGAAATCGGCCATCGCGCCGATCGATTCGGCAAAGGCCTGCAGCTTCTGCACGAACTCGGAGTACTCGATCTCGTTGACCGCGCCCATCCGGTTGGCCAGTTGCAGCCCGGCCTGGAACTCGCCGTAGCGCTGGCCGGCGGTGGGCGGTTCCCATTCGCCGCTGTCAGCGTTCAGCCCTTCGATCAGGAACGGCTTGCTGCCGGCGCGGCGCGTCGGCGGCAGGTGCGGCAGCACCGATTCGGCGCTGACCGGCGCATCGAGCGTCAGCGTCGCGATCGCGTCGATCAGCGCGTCGATGCGCACGGTCGCGCGCCGCACCGGCGGCGGCTGCAGCGCGCTGCCGAGGTCGATGCGCGCGGTGGGGTCGTCACCGGTCGACGCCGGTTGCGGCTCGCCGAACACCGGCTCGCGCTGCTCGGTGGTCTCGCGACCTGCGCTTGTTGCGGTCGCTCCGCCCGGCGCCGGCAACGCCTCCATCGGCCGCCGCGGCCCGGCCTTGCGGGCCTGCCACGCGCCATGCGCGATCACGCCGGCCAGCACGACGCCGCCCAGCGCGGCCAGCGAGACCGTCAAGGTGCTCATCGGCGCTGCGGCGTGATCGCCATCAGGCTGCCTCGGCCAAGCTGACCGCCGCTTCCATGTCGACCGCGACGATGCGCGAGACGCCCTGCTCCTGCATCGTCACGCCGATCAGCTGCTCGGCCATCTCCATCGCGATCTTGTTGTGGCTGATGAACAGGAACTGCGTGCCCTCGGCCATCTGCTTCACGAGCTTCGCGTAGCGCTCGGTGTTGGCATCGTCCAGCGGCGCGTCGACCTCGTCGAGCAGGCAGAACGGGGCCGGGTTCAGCTGGAAGATCGCGAACACCAGCGCGATCGCGGTCAGCGCCTTCTCGCCGCCCGACAGCAGGTGGATCGTGCTGTTCTTCTTGCCCGGCGGCTGCGCCATCACCTGCACGCCGGCATCGAGGATCTCGTCGCCGGTCATCATCAGCTTCGCCTGGCCGCCGCCGAACAGGCTCGGGAACATGCGCCCGAAATGCTCGTTGACCTGGTTGAAGGTGCTGGCGAGCAGGTCGCGCGTTTCGAGGTCGATCTTGTGGATCGCGCCTTCGAGCGTGCTGATCGCCTCGTTCAGGTCGGCGTTCTGCGAATCGAGGAAGGTCTTGCGCTCGCGCGACGCGGTGAGCTCGTCGAGCGCCGCGAGGTTGACCGCGCCGAGCGCGTTGATGTCGCGGTTGATGCGGTCGATCTCGCCCTGCAGGCCGTACAGCTTGACGCTGTTGTCGGCGATGTTCTGCGCGAGCGCCGCGAGGTCGACCTCGGCAGCGGTCAGCTGCTCGAGGAACTGCGCGCCGCCGAGCTGTGCCGCCTGCTCTTCGAGCTGCAGCTTGGTGATGCGGTCGCGCAGCGGCTGCAGGCTCTGCTCATGCGCCATGCGCTGTTCGTCGGCGCGGCGCAGGCGCAGCGTCAGGTCGTCGTACTCGCTGCGCTTGGCGCCGAGCGCGGCCTCGCGGTCGAGCTTCAGGGCCAGCGCGTCTTCGAGCCCGACCTGGGCCGACGCATCGGTCAGCTTCACCAGCTCGGCCTGCAACTGCTCGAACGACGCCTCGTTCGACGCGACCTGCTGCTGCGCGGTCTCGATGCTGCGCTGCAGCTCGCCGCGGCGGGCGGCCAGCGCGCGCGACGAGAACTGCGCCTCCTGCGCCTGGCGCTCCAGCGAGCGCAGCTGCTCGCGCGCATCAGCAAGCTTTCGTTCGGCGGCGATCACGCCTTCGTCGAGTTCGGCGTGGCGCTCCTGCGTGGTCGCGAGCTGCATGTCGAGTTCCTCGAAGCGCGCTTCGCCGGTGGCGCGGCGTTCATCGAGTTCTTCCAGCTGGGCGTCGATCTCGCCGAGCTCGGCATCGAGCTGCTCGCGGCGCGCGCTGGTCTGCTCGGCCTGCTGCGACAGGCGCAGCAGCTCGACCTGCAGCTGGTGCGCGCGGGTCTGCGTCTCGGCGGCTTCGCGACGCGCGCCGACCAGCCGCTGCGACGCATCGGTGTAGGCCGCCTCGGCCCGCACCAGCGCGCTGCGCGACTCTTCGGCGATCAGCGTCTGCGCCTTCAGCTGGCGCTCCAGGTTCTCGATCTCCTGGGCGCGGGCCAGCATGCCGGCCTGCTCGGAATCGGGGGCGTAGAAGGCGACCGCGAACTGGCTGACCGCATGGCCCTCGCGGGTCATGATGACCTCGCCGTGGGTCAGCTTCGATCGCTCGGCCAGTGCTTCATCGATGCTTGCCGCCGTGTAGACGCCTTCGAGCCAGTCGTTCAGCAGCGCCTTCAGGCCGGCCTGGTCGTGGTTGTCCAGGCGCAGCAGGTCGCTCAGCTTCGACAGCGTCTGGTGGGTGTTCGAGATGACGCCCTGCGGTGGTGTGTAGAACGCCAGCTTGGCGGGCGGCGCATCGGTCGCGAAGGCGCGCACCGTCTCGATGCGGCTCACTTCGAGCGCGTTGATGCGTTCGCGCAGCGCGGCTTCGAGCGCGGTCTCCCAGCCGGTCTCGATGTGGATCTTGGTCCACAAGCCCTGCAGGCCTTCGAGGCCGTGCTTGGCGAGCCACGGCTTCAGCTTGCCTTCCGTCTGCACCTTCTCCTGCAGCGCGCGCAGTGCGTCGAGGCGGGCGCTCAGGTCGGCCTGGCGGCCGCCTTGCGCATTGACCTGGTCCTGCGTGTCGCGGCGCGCTTCGTCGAGCGCCGGCACCTGCTCCTGCAGCTCGTGCAGGCGCGCATCGGCGACGCCCTGCTGCTCGTCGGCCGCGGCCGATTGCTGCTTAAGCTCGGCCAGGCGCGCCATGTCGGGCGACGCGAGCTGGCGGCGCTCGCCGTCGAGGCGCTCGCGGCGCGCGTTGAACTGGCGGCGCTGGTCGTCGAGGTTGCGGCTCTCGGCCGCCAGCACCTGGATCTGCTGCTGCACGCCGCTGACGGCGGTGCGCTGCTCGTTGCTGCGGTTCTGCGCGGCACGCACCGCGTCTTCGACCTGCGGCAGGTTGCCGGCCTGCTCTTCGGCTTGCGCGGCCAGCACCTCGGCCTGCTCGTCGGCGCCGGCGATCTGCTCGGCGATCTGCTCCAGCTCGTCCTGCGCCTGCTGCGAGCGCTCGGCCCATTGCTCGCTCTGCACCTTCAGCTCGGTCAGGCGCTGCTCGACGCGCTGGCGGCCCTCGACCACGTAGCGGATGCGCTCTTCGAGCCGGCTCACTTCGAGCGAGGCCTCGGCCAGCGCGCCCTGCGCGGTGTGCAGCTCGTCGCTCGCGGCGTAGTGGGCCTGGCGGATGGTCTCGAGCTCGGCCTCGCCGTGGCGCAGCTCGGCCATGCGGGCTTCGAGCCCGTTGGTGGCTTCCAGCACCTCTTTCTTCACGCGGTCCTGCTCGCTGGCTGCATCGCGGTGCTTCAGGAACCACAGCTGGTGCAGCTTCAGCGTGCCGGACTCCTGCAAGCCGCGGTAACGCGTCGCGACCTCGGCCTGCTTCTCCAGCTTGTCGAGGTTGGCGTTCAGCTCGCGCAGGATGTCTTCGACACGGGTCAGGTTCTCGCGCGTGTCTTTCAGCCGGTTCTCGGTTTCGCGGCGGCGTTCCTTGTACTTCGAGACGCCGGCGGCTTCTTCGAGGAACAGGCGCAGCTCCTCGGGCTTGCTTTCGATGATGCGGCTGATGGTGCCTTGGCCGATGATCGCGTAGGCGCGCGGGCCGAGGCCGGTGCCGAGGAAGACGTCCTGCACGTCGCGGCGGCGCACCGGCTGGTTGTTGATGTAGTAGCTGCTGGTGCCGTCGCGGGTGAGCACGCGCTTGACGGCGATCTCGGTGAACTGGTTCCACTGGCCGCCGGCGCGGGCGTCTTCGTTGCTGAAGACCAGCTCGACGCTGGCGCGGCTGGCCGGCTTGCGGTTGCCGGAGCCGTTGAAGATCACGTCCTGCATCGATTCGCCGCGCAGTTCGCTGGCCTTCGATTCGCCCAGCACCCAGCGCACCGCGTCCATGATGTTGGACTTGCCGCAGCCGTTGGGCCCGACCACGCCGACCAGCTGGCCCGGCAGCTGGAAGTGCGTCGGTTCGGCGAATGACTTGAAGCCCGACAGCTTGATGGAGTTCAGACGCATGGAGAGCAGTCCCGGCGGGCCGCGGCGGAGGGTGCCGCAAGTCGCCTAAGTCATTGATTTATTTAGGGAATTCCACGCGTACGCGGACTTCGGGCGAGGCGCGATGATACCATCGCGCCCTCTTGCGGCAGCCCGCCGAAACCCTCTCAAAACGTGACGCCCCCTTCTATGGCCAAGGTACCCAAGTTGTCGAAGTTGTCTGCGAAAGTCGCCCCGCCCGCCACCCCGTTGCGCATGCGTGAGGCGCCGGCCAAGCCGCCGTCGATGCCGAGCAAGCAGCTCGACGTGTTCCCGAACCCGAGCCCGAAGCGCGACTACGCGATCCAGTTCCAGGTGCCCGAGTTCACCTGCCACTGCCCGCTGACGGGGCAGCCCGATTTCGCGCACTTCACGATCGACATGATTGCGGACAAGCTCTGCGTCGAGCTGAAGAGCCTGAAGATGTACATGTGGAGCTACCGCAATGAAGGCGCGTTCCACGAGAAGGTGACGAACGACATCCTCGACGACATCGTGAAGGCGACCGACCCGCGCTTCATCCGCATCACCGCGAAGTGGTACGTGCGGGGCGGGATTTATACCAATGTGGTGGCGGAGCACCGCAAGAAGGGCTGGAAGCCGCTGCCGGTGGTGCAGATGCCGGCGCATGGGGCGGAGTCGGGACTGCTCTGATCTTTCTGCGTGCGGCGCGGCGGGTGGCGGGAGGGGCTGGGGGCTCATGCTGGGGCGGTCGGCCCGGGGGGCCGACTCCACGAAGAAGATCGGCTTCGGGGGTGCATCGGCAAACTCCCTCCACTCACTTCGTTCGTTGTGGTCAGACAGTGCCGATGAGTCAGTCCACGAAGCGGGCTGCGCCCGCCACCCCCGAAGCCGATCTTCTTCGTCGCCCCAGAAATCGCCCCCACCCCCTCCCGCCACCCGCCGCGCTGCACCACCTGCGCTTGTTGGGGGGAAAAGATTGAAGTGAGGGTTGAGCGTGCGAGCGTTTGCACGCTTCGTCTGTCTGTTCAGTCTTTTCCACCCCACACACAGAGCGGCGGTGTCGGCAAAGGCGCGGGTGGGGAGGCTGTGGAGCGCCAATAGGGGCGGGGCGCCGGAGCTGGCTGGTTTCATGGCCCGCGTGCGCCAGCACGCTTCGTGAACTGACTGTCGCCGACTGTTTGACCACAACGAACGCAGTGAGTGGCGGGAGTTTCGGCGACGGGCCATGAAACCAGCCAGCGGAGGGAAGTCGTTGCCCCGCCAGGGGCAATGACCGGCCCGTCCGGCGAGCCACAGCCTCCCCACCCGCGCCTTTGCAAGCACCGATAATCGACAAGATGAACCCGCTGCTCGGCAAACTCCATCCCTATCCGTTCGAGCGGCTGCGCGCCCTCACCCGCGACATCACGCCGAACCCGGCCTTCAAGCCCATCAGCCTCGGCATCGGCGAACCCCGCCATGCCACGCCGCAGCTGATCCTCGACGCCCTGTCGGCCCACTTCAGCGGCCTCGCCAGCTACCCCGCCACCGCCGGCGACATCGCGCTGCGCCAAGCCTGCGCCGACTGGGTCGAGCGCCGCTACGGCGTCACGCTCGATGCCGCCACGCAGGTGCTGCCGGTCAACGGCTCGCGCGAGGCCCTGTTCGCGCTGGCCCAGACCCTCGTCGACCCGACCCGACCCGGCGCGACCGTCGTCTGCCCGAATCCGTTCTATCAAATCTACGAGGGCGCGGCGCTGCTGGCCGGCGCACAGACCTTCTTCGCCAACAGCGACCCGGCACGCAACTTCGCGGCCGACTGGGCCCAGGTGCCCGACGAGGTCTGGGCGCGCACCCAGCTGCTCTACGTCTGCTCGCCCGGCAACCCGACCGGCGCAGTGATGCCGCTCGACGAATGGCGCCGGCTGTTCGATCTCAGCGAGCGCTTCGGCTTCGTGATCGCCTCCGACGAGTGCTACTCCGAGATCTACTTCCGCGAAGACCCGCCGCTCGGCGCGCTCGACGCCGCGATGCAGCTCGGCCGCCGCGACTTCCGCAACCTCGTCGTGTTCACCAGCCTGTCCAAGCGCTCCAACGTGCCCGGCATGCGCTCCGGCTTCGTCGCCGGCGATGCGGCCGTGCTGAAGCAGTTCCTGCTGTACCGCACCTACCACGGCAGCGCGATGAGCCCGATGGTGCAGCAGGCGAGCATCGCCGCCTGGCGCGACGAGGCCCACGTGGTCGACAACCGCGACCAGTACCGCCGCAAGTTCGCACAGGTCACCCCGCTGCTGGCCGAGGTGCTCGACGTGCGCCTGCCCGACGCCGGCTTCTACCTGTGGGCCGCCGTGCCCGAGGGCGACGACGTGGGCTTCGCCCGCGACTTGCTGGCTCAATACAATGTCGCGGTGCTGCCCGGCAGCCTGCTGGCGCGCGAGGCGCAAGGTGTGAACCCCGGGGCAGGCCGCATCCGCCTGGCCCTGGTGGCCGAGGTCGAGGAATGCCTAGCGGCCGCAGAACGCATCGTTTCCTTCGTCAAGTCCGTCTGATCTCGAGAACCCCATGAGCCAACAGCAACTGCAAAGCATCATCGACCTCGCCTGGGAAGGCCGCGCCCAGATCAACGCCGTCAACTCGCCCGAAGTGCGCGAGGCCGTCGAATCGGTGATCGCCGACCTGAACAAGGGCCGCATCCGCGTCGCCGAACGCGAAAGCGTCGGCCAGTGGAAGGTCAACCAGTGGGTCAAGAAGGCGGTGCTGCTGTCGTTCCGCCTGAACGACAACCAGCTGATGCATGCCGGCGATCTGACCTTCTTCGACAAGGTCAAGACCAAGTTCTCGCACATCAGCGACGAAGAAGTGCGCGCCGCCGGCGTGCGCGTGGTGCCGCCGGCCGTCGCGCGCCACGGCAGCTACCTCGCGAAGAACGTGATCCTGATGCCGTCGTACGTGAACATCGGCGCCTACGTCGATGAAGGCACGATGGTCGACACCTGGGCCACCGTCGGCTCGTGCGCCCAGATCGGCAAGAACGTGCACCTGTCGGGCGGCGTCGGCATCGGCGGCGTGCTGGAGCCGCTGCAAGCCAACCCGACCATCATCGAAGACAACTGCTTCATCGGCGCCCGCTCCGAGGTGGTCGAAGGCGTGATCGTCGAAGAGAACTCGGTGATCTCGATGGGCGTCTACATCGGCCAGAGCACCAAGATCTACGACCGCGCCACCGGCGAAGTCAGCTACGGCCGCATCCCGTCCGGCTCGGTGGTGGTCAGCGGCAACCTGCCGAGCGCCGACGGCAAGTACAGCCTGTACTGCGCCGTCATCGTCAAGCGCGTCGACGCGCAAACCCGCGCCAAGACGAGCATCAACGAACTGTTGCGTGCCTGAGGCTTGAACCCGCCGGCCGGCGTGCCATGATGCTTTCTTCCGTTCAACAAGGTCCCGAAAGGACACAGCGATGACAGCCTCCACTGGCGGCAACATGGAACGCGTGCTGCGGATGATGGCCGACAAGGGCGCCTCCGACGTCTACCTGTCGGCCAACACGCCGATCCTGATCAAGATCAACGGCCAGATCCTGCAGCTGAGCGACCAGCCGCTCACCGCCACGCAGCCGCGCCAGCTGCTGGCCGAACTGCTGACGCCGACCCAGCTCGAAGACCTGGAAGACACCGGCGAATTGAACGTGGGCATCGGGTTGTCGGGCGTCGGCAGCTTCCGGCTCAGCGCATTCCGCCAGCGCGGCTCGATCGCCGGGGTGTTTCGCTGCATCCCGCACGACATCCCCGCGCTCGGCAGCCTGAACCTGCCGCAGATACTGAACACGCTGGTGCTCGAGAAGCGTGGCCTGATCCTGATGGTCGGCGCCACCGGCACCGGCAAGAGCACCACGCTCGCGTCGATGCTGGAGCAGCGCAACCAGCAGATGGCCGGCCACATCCTGACCATCGAGGACCCGATCGAGTTCATGTTCAGCAACAAGCGCTCGGTCGTGAACCAGCGCGAGGTTGGCCGCGACACGCAGTCGCTGCAGGTCGCGCTGAAGAACGCGCTGCGCCAGGCGCCCGACTGCATCTACATCGGCGAGATCCGCGACCGCGAGACGATGACGATGGCGATCTCGTACGCGCTGTCGGGCCACCTGGTGGTCTCGACGCTGCACGCGAACAACAGCTACCACGCGCTCGGCCGGATCCTGTCGTTCTACTCGCCCGAATCGCGCCCCGCGCTGCTCGCCGACCTGGCCGCCGGCCTGCGTGCGATCGTCTCGCAACGCCTGGTGCGCGCCACGGCCGGCGGGCGCCGTCCGGCGGTCGAGGTGCTGCTGAACACCAAGCTGGTGTCCGAGCTGATCGAGCAAGGCGACTTCAGCGGCGTCAAGGAGGCGATGGAGAAGTCGATGGCCGAAGGCTCGCAGAGCTTCGAGTCCGACCTGGCCCGCCTGATCACCGAAGGCGTGATCACGCGCGACGAAGGCCTCGCGTTCTCCGATTCGCCGACCAACCTGATGTGGCGCCTCGCCAACGACACCGAGCCGGTGTCGCGCCAGGTTCCGAAGAAGGAAGAAACGGACGACAAACCGACCTTCACCGAGATCACGCTGGACGTGCACGACGAGCGCAACACCGGGTTCTCCACGCGTTTCTAGTTTTCGATGTCCGCGACCCTGCAACTCACCGAGGCCCTGATCAGCCGCCGCTCCGTCACCCCCGATGACGGCGGCTGCCAGGCGCTGCTGATCGAACGGCTCGCGCCACTGGGCTTCGAGTGCGAGACGATCGAGAGCGGCCCGGCCGATTTCCGCGTCACCAACCTGTGGGCGCTGCGGCGCGGCAAGCGATCGGGAAGCAACGGCAAGCAGCTGATGTTCGCCGGCCACACCGACGTGGTGCCCACCGGGCCGCTGGCGCAGTGGCAGAGCGACCCGTTCGTGCCGACGCATCGCGGCGGCAAGCTCTACGGGCGCGGCGCGGCCGACATGAAGACTTCGATCGCCGCGATGGTGGTCGCGATCGAGGAGTTCGTCGCGGCGCATGGCGAGCGCTGCGGCGGCATCGCGCTGCTGATCACCAGCGACGAGGAAGGCCCGGCGCTCGACGGCACCGTCAAGGTCTGCGAACTGCTCAAACAGCGCGGCGAGCGCATCGACTACTGCATCGTCGGCGAGCCGACCTCGCTCGCGACGCTGGGCGACATGATCAAGAACGGCCGGCGCGGCTCGCTGTCGGGCAAGCTGACGGTGCACGGCGTGCAAGGCCACATCGCCTACCCGCACCTGGCCGACAACCCGATCCACCGCGCCGCACCGGCGCTGGCCGCGCTCGGCGCGGTCGAGTGGGACCGCGGCAACCGCTACTTCCCGGCCACCAGCTGGCAGATGTCGAACATCCACGGCGGCACCGGCGCGGGCAACGTGATCCCCGGCGAGGTGGTGATCGACTTCAACTTCCGCTTCTCGACCGAGTCGACGCCGGAAACGCTGAAGTCGCGCCTGCAGGCGGTGCTCGACGCGCACGGGCTGCGCTACGACCTCGCGTGGACGCTCGGCGGCGAACCGTTCCTGACGCAGATCGGCGAGCTGAGCGACGCGATGAGCGCGGCGATCCTCGCCGAGACCGGCGTTCGCACCGAGCTGTCGACCACCGGCGGCACCTCCGACGGGCGCTTCATCGCGAAGATCTGCCCGCAGGTCGTCGAGTTCGGGCCGCTGAACGCCAGCATCCACAAGATCGACGAGAACGTCGAGGTCGCGAGCCTCGACCCACTGAAGAACATCTACCGACGCACGTTGGAAGGCTTGCTGCTATGAAGTTGATCGATCTCATCACCGCGCAGAGCGCCCGCCTCAAGACGGCGGGCGTTTCGTTTGGGCACGGCACCACCAACGCGTTCGACGAATCGGCCTGGCTGGTGCTGTGGGCGCTGGGCATGCCGCTCGATGCGCTCGAAGAACATGCGCAGCGCGAGCTGTCGGCCGAAGAAGAGGCGACCGCGCTCGCGCTGGTCGACGAGCGCATCCGCTCGCGCCGCCCGGCCGCCTACCTGACCCGCGAAGCCTGGCTGCAGAACGTGCCGTTCTACATCGACGAGCGCAGCATCGTGCCGCGCTCGTTCATCGCCGAGCTGCTGGTCGACGGCGAAGGCGAAGGCACGCTCGACGCGTGGCTGTCCGACCAGACGCACACGGTGCTCGACCTGTGCACCGGCAATGGCAGCCTGGCGGTGATCGCCGCGCTGGCCTACCCCGACGTGGTCGTCGACGCGGCCGACCTCTCCGACGACGCGCTGGCGGTGGCGCGCATCAACGTCGACAAGCACAAGCTCGGCAAGCGCATCACGCTGCTGCAGTCGGACCTGCTGGCGAGCGTCGGCGGGCCGTACGACCTGATCCTGTGCAACCCGCCGTACGTCAACAGCACCAGCATGGCCGGGCTGCCGGAGGAATACCGCCATGAGCCGGCCATCGCGCTGGCCGGCGGCGACGACGGCATGGACCTGGTGCGCCGCATCCTGCGCGACGCACCGGCGAAGATGGCGCCCGAGGGCGTGCTGCTGCTCGAGATCGGCAACGAGCGGCCGCACTTCGAGCATGCGTTCCGCAAGCTCGAAGTGGCGTGGCTGGACACCAGCGCCGGCGACGACCAGGTGCTGCTCGTCACCCGCGAAGCGCTCGCGCGCTGGAACCGCTAGACGGCGGCCAATGCGCGCTCGAAATCGGCGCGCAGATCCTCATGGTCTTCAATCCCCACCGACACGCGGATCAGCGAATCCGCGATGCCCATCGCTTGCCGCCGCTGCGCGCCCATCTCCCAGAAGATGGTGTGCGCGACGGGGATCGCGAGCGTGCGGTTGTCGCCCAGGTGGCTCGATTTGATGACCACGTCCAGTGCGTCGAGGAAGGCCAGGCAGTCGCGCGAGTCGTCGAGCTCGAAACTCATCAGCGCGCCGCCGGCCTTGAACCAGCGCTTCGCGTTGGCATGCTGCGGGTGGCTTTCGAGGCCGGGGTGGTTGACGCGCTTGACGCCCGGCTGTGCCGCCAGCCAGGTGGCCAGGCGAAGCGCGTTGTCGCAGGCGCGGTCCATGCGCAGCGCCAGCGTCTCGGCACCGGTCGCGATGCGGTGCGCCGCGTCGGCCGCCAGCGTCGCGCCGATGTCGCGCAGCCCGCGCTTGCGGATCTGCAACAGCCCCCAGCCGCGCGGCTCGCCCTTCTTGTACGGCTCGGCGATGTTGGCAAAACCCGCCCAGTCGAACACGCCGGTGTCGGTGACCGCACCGCCCAGCGCGTTGCCATGGCCGCCGATCGACTTGGTCAGCGAGTTCACCACCAGCCCGGCGCCCACGGCCTTCGGGCGGAACAGGTAGGGCGTCGTCATCGTGTTGTCGACCACGTACAGCAGCCCGCGCTCGCCGCACAGCCGGCCGATCGCCTCCAGGTCGGCGACCTGCGTGCCGGGGTTCGCGATGGTCTCGACGAACACCAACCGGGTGCGCGGCGTGATCGCCCGTTCGACTTCTGCCGCGTCGGTCGCATCGACCAGCGTCAGCCCGCAGCCCAGGCCTTCGAGCGTGTTCAGCAGGCTGGCGGTGTTGCCGAACAGGAAGCGGCTCGCGACGATGTGGTCGTCGCGCTTCAGCAGCGCGACCAGCAGCGACGCGATCGCCGCCATGCCGGTCGCGAAGCTGACCGTGCCGACGCCATCTTCCAGCAGCGTCAGCTTCGTTTCCAGTGCCGCGTTGGTCGGATTGCCCTGGCGCGCGTAGACATGCCCGCTGCGTTCGCCCTTGAAAACCGACACCAGTTCACGCGCCGTGTCGTAACCGAAGGCCGACGAGGGGTGCAGCGGCTTGTGCGTGGCACCATGCTCGACGCCGCCGCGGCGATCCGCGTGCAGCAGCCGGGTGGTCAGGCCCTCGGTCTTGCCGTCTCCTGCGATCTTTCCCATGTTTTTTTCCCGTTGGTGAGTTACCCATGATTGTCATCAAGAACGTCACGCTGCGGCGCGGCACCAAGATCGTGCTGCAGGACGCGAGCGTCACGCTGCAGCCCGGCGAGAAGGTCGGCCTG
This sequence comes from Rhizobacter sp. P5_C2, assembly GCF_054049715.1. Taxonomy (NCBI): domain Bacteria; kingdom Pseudomonadati; phylum Pseudomonadota; class Betaproteobacteria; order Burkholderiales; family Sphaerotilaceae; genus Rhizobacter; species Rhizobacter sp. P5_C2. The sequence goes on from NZ_JBFULV010000003.1 coordinate 19,386, forward strand.
GTCGGGCGCAACGGCGCCGGCAAGTCGTCGCTGTTCTCGCTGCTCACGCACCGGCTGCAGTCCGATGCCGGCGACGTGGCGATCCCGCCGCGCTGGCTGGTCGGCGAAGTCGCGCAGTCGATGCCCGAAACCGACGATTCGGCGACCGATTTCGTGCTCGAGGGCGACACCCGGCTGAACGCCGCGAACACCGCGCTGGCCGCGGCCGAGGCGGCCGACGACGGCCATGCGATGGCCGAGGCTCACCAGCTGATCGCCGAGGCCGGCGGCTTCGAGGCCCGCCCGCGCGCGCAGGCGCTGCTGATGGGCCTGGGCTTCCGCCTCGACCAGCTCGACGAGCCGGTCAACAGCTTCTCGGGCGGCTGGCGCATGCGGCTGCAGCTGGCCCGCGCGCTGATGTGCCCGGCCGACCTGATGCTGCTCGACGAGCCGACCAACCACTTGGACCTCGACGCGCTGGTGTGGCTGGAAGCCTGGCTGCAGCGCTACGAGGGCACGATGATCGTGATCAGCCACGACCGCGAATTCCTCGATGCGATCACCCGGGTGACGCTGCACCTCGACGAGACGCGCCTGACCCGCTACACCGGCAACTACACCGCGTTCGAAGAGATGCGGGCCGAGCGGCTGATGCAGGCGCAGGCCAACTTCTCGAAGCAGCAGGAGCGCATGGCCCACCTGCAGAAGTTCATCGACCGCTTCAAGGCCAAGGCCAGCAAGGCCAAGCAGGCGCAGAGCCGCGTGAAGGCGCTGGCGCGCATGGAAAAGCTCGGGCCGGTGCTCACCAGCAGCGATTTCCAGTTCGAGTTCCGCGAGCCGCTGTCGCTGCCGAACCCGATGCTCGCGTTCTCGGTGATGTCGTGCGGCTACGGCGGCGTGCCGATCGTCAGCAACGTCAACCGCTCGGTGCTGGCCGGCCAGCGCATCGGCATCCTCGGCGCCAACGGCCAGGGCAAGTCGACGCTGGTGAAGACCATCGCGAAGGAGATCCCATTGGTGGCCGGCGAGGTCACCGAGGGCAAGGGCTTGTCGATCGGCTACTTCGCGCAGCAGGAACTCGACGTGCTGTCGCTCGACGACGGCCCGCTGATGCACATGATCCGCCTCGCGCGCGACGTGGGCCCGCAGGCGCGCGAGCAGGAGCTGCGCGACTTCCTCGGCTCGTTCCGCTTCGTCGGCGAGATGGTCACGCAGGCCGTCGGCTCGCTGAGCGGCGGCGAGAAGGCGCGGCTGGTGCTCGCGATGCTGGTGTGGCAGCGCCCCAACCTGCTGCTGCTGGACGAGCCGACCAACCACCTCGACCTGACCACCCGCGAGGCGCTGTCGATGGCGCTCAACGAGTTCGAGGGCACGGTGATGCTGGTGAGCCACGATCGCGCGCTGCTGCGCGAGGTGTGCGACGAGTTCTGGCTGGTCAGCGAGGGCGCGGTGAAGCCGTTCGACGGCGACCTGGACGACTACCAGAAGTGGCTGCTCGAGACCTCGCGCGAGATGGCGAAGGAAGCGCGCGAGGCGGGGTCGGCGAAGGCCAAGGCGAAGAAGGCCCAGGCCGTTGCGACCACCGCTGCCGCCGCGGCGGCCCCGAAGCCGGGCAAGGACGATCGCAAGGCCGGTGCCCAGCAACGCCAGAAGGCTTCCGAGCAGACCAAGCCGCTGCGCACCGAGCTGGCAACGCTCGAGAAGCGCATCGCATCGCTGACGCAGGAGAAGGCCAACATCGCCGAGGCCTCGGGTCGCGCCGACGTGAGCCCGGCGCAGCGCGTCGAGCAGGGCAAGCGGCTGAAGCAACTCGGCGACGAGCTCGACGCGGCCGAAGGCCGCTGGCTCGAGGTGACCGGCGAACTGGACGCGCTGGGCACCTGAGCCGCTTCGCGCTGCCGCACGCGGCTTCCGGTCGGCGACCGGTGCGCCGCGGTGCACGGCCTATCGTTCGTTCCCATGATGGCCCTCCAGAAAGCGCAGACAGGTGACCGGTCGGGCAGCAACGCCGGGCAGCGGAACACCGCCGCCCGTGCCGCCGAGCCGGCCGCGCCACCGACCGTCAACCCGGCATTGCTCGGGCGCTTTCGGGCGCTGATCGACGAGGTGACCGACGAGCTGATGCAGGGCCGCAGCGGCGACCGCAACAGCTTCCGCGCCGACGCGATCACGCTGCTGATGGCGACCACGAAAGAGGTGGACGGGCCGGCCGATGGCGTCGAGAGCCCGCTGAGCTACCTGCTGCGCGAAGAGCAGCAGAAGGCAGCCGCCGTGCTCGGCAGCAGCGAGCCCGACCACTTCTTCACGTTCATGAAGGTCTGAGGCACCGCGATGGCACTCCACGGAATCAACGGACCCGCCGAACGCGCACCGCGGCCCACCGTCACCCGGCAGAACGGCAGCGTCAGCACGACCGCACCGAGCCGGGCGCGCGACCGCGGCACCAACGCGCTCGGCAACGCCGTGCCCGAACGGGGCACGCGCAGCGCGCGGCCCGACGCGGCGCTGGGCGTGGCGTCGAACGTGCGCGACCAGATCTACGGCGCCGCGCTGAAGCTGCGCGAGAGCCCGACACCAGCCGGCCTCGCCGCCGGCACGATCGCGGCCGCGAAAGGCGTTCTGTCGCTGTACCGCGCGTTCCCGCAACTGACGCGATAACGCCGTTCCTCCGATGCAGGCAGGGCGAAGTCCCTGCCGGCGGCCCGGGATTTATGTTGTACACAATTCAATTGCCAGATTGAGAATACAGTCTCGTCCATGGCAAGCACACACCGCCCCCGTCGACAGGACCGCAGCAGCGCCGGCGCGCCCGCGCTGCCGGCCGATGTGGATTGGCTGCAGCTCGACAACCAGGTGTGCTTCGCGCTGTATTCCACCTCGCTCGCGATGACCAAGCTGTACAAGCCGCTGCTCGCACCGCTCGGCATCACCTACCCGCAGTACCTGGCGTTCCTGGTGCTGTGGGAGCGCGATGCGCTGACGGTGGGCGAACTCGGCGAGCGCCTGTTCCTCGACTCCGGCACGCTGACGCCGCTGCTCAAGCGCATGGAAGCCGCCGGCTGGCTGCAGCGCCAGCGCGCCGCCGACGACGAGCGCCGCGTGATCGTCAGCCTGACGCCCGAAGGCCGCGCGCTGCGCCAGAAGGCGCGCGCCGTGCCCGCGCAGCTGGCCCAGGCCAGCGGCTGCAGCGTCGGCGAGCTGACCGACCTGACCCAACGCCTGCAGCAGCTGCGCCAGCAGCTGCTCGATGACGCGCCCGATGCGGCGCATGCGTGAACGCCGTACCTCCCACCCACTCACCCACCTGAAGAGGAAGACACCATGAAGCTCGAAAAAGCCCTGTACACCGCCCACGCCACCTCCACCGGCGGCCGCGAAGGCACGTCGAAGTCGTCCGACGGCGTGCTGGACCTGCGCCTGACCACGCCGAAGGAACTGGGCGGCAACGGCGCCGTCGGCACCAACCCGGAACAGCTGTTCGCCGCCGGCTACTCGGCCTGCTTCATCGGCGCGATGAAGGTCGCCGCCGGCCAGCAGAAGGTGGCCCTGCCGGCCGACACCTCGATCGCCGCGAGCGTCAGCATCGGCCCGATCCCGCAAGGCTTCGGCATCCAGGTCGCGATGACCATCACGGTGCCGGGCGTCGAGCGCGCGGTCGCGCAGAAGATCGTCGACGCGGCGCACCAGATCTGCCCGTACTCGAACGCGACGCGCGGCAACGTGGACGTGGCGCTGACGCTGGCCTGAGCCTGATCGCCGCCGCCGCGATGGCTCACGCGTAAGGCGTGCCCGCCATCGCGGCGTTCAGCCCGAGGGTGCCCTTGTCGACGAGGGCGAGGAAGAGCGCCTTCGCCGCGTCAGCGTCCTGGCGCTCCCGAAAGCTCCGGTGCGCCTGGATGAGGGCGGCGGCCCACGTCGCCAGCAGCAGGCCTGCGGCCAGATGCGCGGCCGGATCGCCCGCCTCCCGCGCGGCCCCTTCGGCCAGCGCCTCGGTGACGACCTGCGCGATCTCGTCGCGTATCGCCCGGGCCCGGGCCTTCAGCGTGTCGCTGCCCTCGATGGTCTCGATGAAGCCCTGGCTGTCCGCAGAAAACTCGACGTACGGGCTGCCGTCGTCGACCAGCCGGTGCGCGAGCAGGCGCAAGGCCTCGATCGGCGAAACGCCCGGATCGCGCTGCCGCAACGCATCGCGCAGCACCTCGCGGACCTCTTCGTCGCGGTCGAAGAACATGTCTTCCTTGCGCGGGAAGTGATTGAACACCGTCATCCGCCCGACGTCGGCGGCCGCCGCGATCTCGTCCACCGTCACCTTGTCGAAGCCGCGCGCCAGGAACAGGCGCGTCGCGGCGTTGGAGATGCCTTGCCGCGTGGCGAGGCGCTTGCGGGATCGCAGGTCGGACGGGATTGACATGTCTTCATTGTACTGAGTACAGTTATTGTACTCAGTACAACGTGGAGTGCAGTACATGGAAATGCCGGTGGATGTGGTGGTGGTCGGTGCCGGGCCGGTCGGGTTGCTGGCCGCCATTGAGCTGGGCCTGGGCGGCGCGCGCGTCGTCGTGCTGGAGCGCCTGGCCGCGCCGAGCATGGCCATCAAGGCGATGTCGGTCGGGCCGCTCGGCAGCGAGGCGCTGATGCGCCGCGGGATGGCGCAGGCCCTCGCCGCCGCCGAGGCGCGCAGCGTCGCGGCGATGCAGCAGTTCATCACGCAGCCGGGCGCGGCCGCGCGCGGGCCGGGGTCGAAGTTCAGCGGCCACTTCGCCGGCCTCGCCCTCATTCGCAAGGATGCGCAGAAAGAGCCGGAGCGGCGTGCCCGGCCGGTGGACCAGCAGGGCGTCGAGGCGATGCTGGCCGAGCGCGCCGGCGCGCTCGGGATCGAGGTGCGCCGTGGCTGCGAGGTGACCGGCTTCGTGCAGCAGCACGACGGCGTCGATGTCGCTTGGGCTTCGCCGGCCAGCGCAGGCCGCCTGCGCTGCGCCTGGCTGATGGGATGCGACGGCGGGCGCAGCAGCATCCGCAAGATGGCCGGCTTCGACTTCCCCGGCACCGCGCCGACCTCGACCTTCTACCAGGCCGTCGCCGAGGTCGACCACCCCGATCGCCTGGGGCCCGTGGGTTGGCATCGCACACCGGGCGGGGTGTTCTCACACGGGCCGGTGCCGGGTCGCTTGTTCATGCTGGATTTCACCGGCCCGCCGGAAGATCGGCAAGCGCCCGTCACGCGCGACGAGATCGAGGCGGTGTTGCGCCGCATCAGCGACACCGATGTCCGCGTGAACGCACTTGCCAGCGCCAACCGGTGGGCGGACAACACGCGGCTCGTCGACAGCTACCGGCGCGGCCGGGTGCTGCTGGCCGGCGATGCGGCGCATGTCCATTCGCCGTTCGGCGGCCAGGGCCTGAGCCTCGGCCTGGTGGACGCGGCGAACCTCGGCTGGAAGCTCGCGGCGGTGATTCGCGGCGAGATGCCGGACAGCCTGCTCGACAGCTACACCGCCGAGCGGCACCCCGCGGCCGAGGCGGTTCTGCAGAACACGCTGGCCCAGGTCGCGATCCTGCGGCCCGATCCGCAAGCGGGTGCGATGCGCGAGCTCATCGCGACGCTGATGGCGTTCGACGACGTGAACCGGTTGATCGGCGAGACGATGAGCGGCCTGTCGACGCGGTACGAACTCGGGTCGGCACGGGACGAGGTCGGCCGGCTGGTCGGCGATGTCTCGATCGGCGAGCTGATGCAGGACGGGCGCGGCGTTTTTCTCGACGCCTCCACGGACGGCAAGGCCTCGCAGCTCGTGAGGGCCGCCACGCGGTGGGTGCGATGCGTCGCGGTCGGCGCGGGGCGCTCGATGCTGATCCGTCCCGATGCCTGCGTGGCCTGGGCCGGCGACGACAACGACACGGACGGACTGGAAGAAGCGCTGCGCCGCTGGTTCAGCCCCGCGCTGGAAAGCATTTCCTAGTCGGCGAGCAGCTGCAGCAGCAGCTCGACGCGCGCCTGGTACGGCGAGCGCTCGCCGCCGGCCGTCAACACGTCGCCGGCCTGCGCGAACACCGGGCCGCCGGCCACGCGGCTGCAGCGCAGCACGCGCACGCCGGCCGCCTGGGCCCGCAGCAGCGCCGACTCCAGCGCGTGGTGCACCGTGCCATGCCCGGTGCCAGCGACCACGATGCCGCGCGTGCCCCGCTCGACCAGCGCATCGACCAGCACGCCGTCGACACCCGCATGGCTGAGCAGGATGTCGACGCGCGGCCACGCCGGCCCGTCCACCAGCCGGCTAACCGCCGCGGCCTCCAACGGCTCACCGGCCGGCCACGGGCGGAACAGCCGCAGCCGCCCTTCCTCGATGCGCCCGACCGGGCCGGCATCGCCCGAATCGAAGGCCTCGATGCGGTAGGTGTGGACCTTGCGCACATCGGCCGCGCCATGCACCACGCCGCCGAGCACCGCCAGCACGCCGCGCGCGCCGGGGTGCTGCGCGACGGTCACCGCATCGAGCAGGTTCTGCGGCCCGTCGGGCTGCAGCGAGGTGGCGGGCCGCATCGCCGCGGTCAGCACCACCGGCTTGCCCGGCGCGAGCACGCGCTGCAGCAGCCACGCGGTCTCTTCCAGCGTGTCGGTGCCGTGCGTGACGACCACGCCGGCCACCTCGGGCCGCGCCAGGTGGTGGGCGAGCCGCTTGAGCAGCGCGCGCCACACGTCGGCGCTCATGTCCTTGCTGTCGACCTGGGCGACCTGCTCGGGCTCGAGCGCCACCGCGGCCAGTGCCGGCACCGCCTTCACGAGCTGCGCGACGCCGAGCTGCGCCGCGGTGTAGCCGATGTTGTCGCCGGGGGCGGCCGAGGTGCCGGCGATGGTGCCGCCGGTGCCGAGCACGACGACGGTTGGGTCAGTTCTTTGCATTTTTCACGAAGCTGGATAAAAATACAGTCACTGGATGGATGTTCAGTCCGCTGCTCACTGCCGCGCGAATCATCAACCCGAGGCCCGCGATGAACGAAACCCCGAAGCTCACCGACCGCCAGCAGCAGATCCTCGACCTGGTGCAGAGCGCGATCGAGCGCACCGGCGCCCCACCGACCCGCGCCGAGATCGCGAACGAGCTGGGCTTCAAGTCGGCCAACGCCGCCGAGGAACACCTGCAGGCGCTGGCCCGCAAGGGCGTCATCGAGCTGGTGGGGGGCACCTCGCGAGGCATCCGTCTGCAGTCTGACACATTGCGTGCGCTGAACCAGAGCCGCGGCAAGCAGTTCAGCCTGCCGCTGCCCAGCCTCTCGCAGCTCACGCTGCCGCTGGTCGGGCGGGTCGCGGCGGGCAGCCCGATCCTCGCGCAGGAGCACATCGACCAGACCTACCTGATGGAAGCCAGCCTGTTCAGCCGCCGGCCCGATTTCCTGCTGAAGGTGCGCGGCATGAGCATGCGCGACGCCGGCATCATGGACGGCGACCTGCTCGCGGTGCAGAAGGCCAAGGATGCGAAGAACGGGCAGATCGTCGTCGCGCGGCTGGGCGACGAGGTCACCGTCAAGCGCTTCAAGCGCACCCGCACCAGCATCGAACTGCTGCCGGAGAACCCCGATTTCGAGCCCATCGTCGTGCCGTTCGGCGACGTCGACTTCGAACTCGAAGGGCTCGCGGTCGGCCTGATCCGCAACAGCATGCTGTGATGGAGGCTGCCGTGGTGATCAAGGCCCCGAAGGCGGCGAGTGCCGCGGAGTGCAAGTCGCTCGAACAACTGCCCAACATCGGCCCGGCGCTGGCGGCCGACCTGCGGCTGATCGGCATCCAGGCGCCGCAAGACCTGCGCGGCAAGGATGCCTTCGTGCTGTACCAGCGGCTGTGCGCGATCACCGGCGAACGCCACGACCCCTGCGTGCTCGACACCTTCATGGCCGCCACCGATTTCATGGGCGGCGCGCCGGCCGCGCCGTGGTGGGCCTACACCGCGCAGCGCAAGGCCTTGTTCGGGTCGGTGTGACCCACCCCCGAAGCGCCTTCGGCGCTGGCCGCCCAGGGCGTGCGGCTGCTGAGCACGCGCGAGATCGTCAGCCAGTTGGCGCAGCTCGACCGCTGACCTCTCGACCGCTGATCAGCGCGGCATCAGCGCGGCTTCAGCACCAGCGTGTGCTCCGCCGCCCCGCCCCACACCGGCACGTCTTCCACCTTCGCCCAGCGCTCGACGAAGTTGCGGTACAGCGGTGAAAACACGATACCCGACTGCCCGCTCGACTGCATGAAGCGTGAACGACCCCGGTCGCCCAGGTCGTACAGCGCCCGCAGCGACGGGCCGTGCTCAGCCAGGTACAGCTCGCCGGTCGTCGCATCCGGTCGCAGGCCGACGCGCGACACGTTGATCGTGTAGGTGTCGCCGCCCACCGGCGCACGCAGTTCGAACCAAGGCGCCAGCGCCTTCACCTTGCTGAACGGCCGGTGCTCGGCGCGCGCCTGGTGCGCCCGGCCCCATTGCCAGGCCGAGACATCGCCGCCCTGCGACTGCTGCAGCTCGTCGAGCGCCCGCGTGAACGCCGCATCCACCTGCTGCGCACAGGTCTCGACCGCCGGCGTCGTCTTGTCGTCGCACCACCAGCCGTCCTGGCGTTCCAGCACGCCCTCCAGCGCTTCGCGAAAACTGCGGCTGCCGAGCTGCCGCTCGTACAAGGCGCTGCCGAGTTCGTCGCTGAACACCGCCTGCGTCAGCTGCCGCGTCCAGGCCGACAGGATCAGCGGCGCGGCGCGATCGGCCGCCATCGTGCCGTCGAACGACGCCAGCTCGCGCTGCGCGGCCGCCGCCAGCGGATGGTTCGACACGGCGCGCTTCAGCACCGGCAGCAGCTTCAGCGCCGCCAGCGACAGCTGGTCGCGCTGGATCGTCCGCAGGCTGGCGATCGAATGCTTGGTCGTCGCGGCCAGCAGCTGCTCGATGCGCTGGTGGCGGTACGGCGGCGCCCACTCGCTGGTCAGGAAATGCGGGTACGCCGGCCCGACGATGCGCTGGTTGGCGGTCGCGATCCAGGCGCGAGCGGGATCGATCTCGCGCGGCGTCTCGCCGGCCGCCACGCTGCCGACCCAGTCGTAGCGCGCGTCCCAGCCCGGCGCCGGCACCAGGCCCTTCAAGTCGTTCGCGGGCCCGCGCACCGGCACCCGCCCGGCCGCCACCATCGCGATGCGCCCTTGCGTGTCGGCCACCACCATGCTTTGCATCGGCGCGACATAGCCCGCCGACGCCGCGATGAACTCGTCCACCGAGCGGGCCGAATTGAAACCGATGCCAGCATCGACCGAATCAGCATCAACATCGAGCGCCGTCCAGCGCATCGCCAAGGCGTAGGTGGGTGCGGTCGGCGCACCGGTCAGCCCATCGGTCGGGCCACCGGCGTCCGAGATCACCGGCCCGTGCCGGGTGCTGCGCACGGTCATCGTCACATCGGCATGGCCCTTGACCTTGATGACTTCAGTGCTGCGCTCGAACGCCGCCCAGCCGTCGGGGGTCTGGTACTGCGTCGCGTCGTCGGGCCGGATGCGTTCGAGGTACAGGTCCTGCACGTCGGGCGCGGTGTTGGTGAAGCCCCACGCGATGTGGTCGTTCTGGCCGAGCACGACGATCGGCAGGCCAGGCATGGTCGCGCCCGCCACCTGGAAGCCGGGCGCGTCGAGCCGCGCCAGGTACCACAGCGACGGCGCGCTGAGCTTCAGGTGCGGGTCGTTGGCCAGCAGCGGCCTGCCGCTGTCGGTGTGCGAGCCGGCGACCACCCAGTTGTTGGAGCCGACGCCTTCGACGCCGGACTCGGGCGCCGTCAGCAGCGCCTGGCGGCCCAGCGTGCCGTCGACCTTCAGCCCGCGGAACAGCGCCGCGTAGTCGGCCGTCGCCAGCGGCTGCTCGCCGGGGTACGGCGGCAACAGCTCGTTGATGCGCTCGACCGGCATCTTCAGCGACAAGCGCATCCGCAGCAGCTCGCTCGACCAGTTGCCGCCCAGGTCCCAGGCCATCATCGTCGCCCAGGCCAGGCTGTCGACCGGCGTCCAGCGTTGCGGCTGCAGCCCGAGCAGCACGAACTCCGGCGGCCGCGCCTTCAGCGAGCCGGCGAGGTAGGCGTTGATGCCGGCGCTGTAGGCCTCGAGTGCGGCCCGCGTGGCCGGGCTGGCCCGCTGCCACTGCGCCTGCGCGGCACGGCGCACGCCGAGCGCGCGCAGGAAGCGGTCGGTGTCGAGGGCCGGCTCGCCGAAGGCCTCGGCCAGCTGGCCCGCGCCGATGCGGCGGTGCGTCTCCAGCTGCCACAACCGGTCCTGGGCGTGCGCGAAGCCGAGGCCGAACATCGCGTCCTCGCGCGAGGACGCGTGGATGGTCGGCACGCCCTGCGCATCGCGCTCGATGCGCACTTCGCCGCGCAGGCCGTCCACACGCTGTTCGCCGTCGAGCTGCGGCAGCGTGCGCCGTGCATAAACCCACAGCAGCACCGCCGCCAGCAGCAGCACGACCACCAGACCCACGACACCGTGCCGCAGCCATTTCATCGTTCGTTCCTTCCAGTGCGTTCCCGCGCAGCGTAGCCGGCCCCGATGAACGGCAGGCAGAAGTGCCTCATTTCGTGCGATCTGCGGCGCCGGCCGCTGTACAGAATGCCAGGGCACCTACACCGGCCTGCGCGCCGGCCGAAAGCCCTGCAAGTGAAGACACCCGCCACCGCCATGAAAACTGCACGACTTTCGCTCGAGCTCGACGCCGCCCTGCAGAACATCCCCGGGATGCCGCAAGAGCGATTGGCCCGGGTCGCCGCGCGCCGGGTCTTCGTCGAGATGAAGCAGTGCTTCATGGAATCGGCGGCGGGCCTGCAGGGGGCGTCGGCCGCGCTGCTGAAGCGCCAGCTGCGCATCGCCGGCGACATCGGCGAGCTGCTCGAACTGAGCGACACGCTGCTGGCGGTGCTGCCACCCGAGGAGCGCAAGGCGGTGCGCCGCCAGCTCGACGCCGCCTTCCCGATGGCCGGCCGCGACACGGAGTTCGTTCCGCTCTGACCGGCCGGCAGCCTCAGGGCTGCAGCGGCCCCAGGTAATCGCTTTTCCCCAGCTCGACGCCGTTGTGGCGCAGCAGCGCGTAGATCGTCGTCGCGTGGAAGAAGAAGTTCGGCAGCACGAAGGTGCGCAGGTAGACCTCGCCCTTCAGCGTCAGCGGGCCGTCGCGGCGCGGGATCGTCACGTCGCGGTCGTCGCTGCCGACGATCTTCTCGGACGGGATCGATTCGAGGAAGGCCACCGTCTTCGCGATGCGCTCGCGCAGCTCGGGCAGCGTCGTCTCCACGTCATCGAACTTCGGCGACTCGATGCCCGCCAGCCGGGCGGCACCGAACTTCGCGGCATCGCTGGTCAGCTGCACCTGCCGCGTGAACGACAGCATGTCGGGCGACAGGCGCGTGCCGAGCAGCACGGCGACATCGAACTTCTTCGCCTGCGCATGGGCTTCGGCCTTGTCGAGCCACTTGCCGATGTTGCCGAGGGTGCGCAGGAAGATCGGCACGCTGGCCGAGTACATGGTGAGGGACATTGTTCGTCTCCGGGTTTGGGGTGTGGGGGCGGATGCTAGCCTTCCTGGCTGCACCGTGCCGGCATGGGGTGGCCGCGCCCCGCCGAGCATGCACAATCAAAGCCGTGAACATCATCATCCTCGACGACTACCAAGATGCGGTCCGCAAGCTCAAGTGCGCCCAGCGCCTGGAGCAGCTGAATGCCAAGGTGTTCACCAACACCGTCAAGGGCATCGGCCAGCTGGCGGTGCGCCTGCGCGACGCCGAAGTGCTGGTGCTGATCCGCGAACGCACCCAGTTCCCGCGCCAGCTGCTCGAAAAGCTGCCGAAGCTGAAGCTGATCTCGCAAACCGGCCGCGTCGGCTCGCACATCGATCTCGAGACCTGCACGCGGCTGGGCATCGCGGTGGCCGAAGGGGTCGGCTCGCCGGTCGCGCCGGCCGAGCTGACCTGGGCGCTGATCATGTCGGCGATGCGCCGGCTGCCGCAGTACATCGGCAACCTGAAGCACGGCGCGTGGCAGCAGTCGGGCCTGAAATCGGCCTCGATGCCGCCGAACTTCGGGCTCGGCATGGTGCTGAAGGGCAAGACGCTCGGCCTGTGGGGCTACGGCAAGATCGGGCAGATGGTCGCCGGCTACGGCCGGGCCTTCGGCATGAACGTCATCGTCTGGGGCAGCGAAGCCTCGCGCGAGAAGGCGCGGGCCGACGGTCACCAGGCCGCCGAATCGCGCGAGGCCTTCTTCGAGACCTGCGACGTGCTGTCGCTGCACCTGCGGCTGGTCGACGAGACCCGCGGCATCGTCGGTGCCGACGACCTCGCCCGCATGAAGCCGACCGCGCTGCTGGTCAACACCTCGCGCGCCGAGCTGGTCGAAGAAGGCGCGCTGGTGTCGGCGCTGAACCGCGGTCGCCCCGGCATGGCGGCGGTCGACGTGTTCGAGAGCGAGCCGATCCTGCAGGGCCACCCGCTGCTGCGGCTCGAGAACGCGGTGTGCACGCCGCACATCGGCTATGTCGAGCAGGACAGCTACGAGCTGTACTTCAGCGCGGCCTTCGACAACGTCGTGAACTTCATCAACGGCACGCCGACGAAACTGGTGAACCCCGAAGCGCTGCGAGTCATCCGTTGAGCGAACCGCTGCCCGCGCTGCGCCAGCCGGGCTCGCTCGGCGAGCTGTTCCGCGTCTTCAACCGGCTCGCGCTGCAGGGCTTCGGCGGCGTGCTGGCCGTCGCGCAGCGCGAACTGGTGGAGCGCGAGCGCTGGCTCGACCGCGACGAGTTCGTCGAGATCCTGTCGGTCGCCCAGGTGCTGCCGGGGCCGAACATCGTGAACCTGTCGCTGATGATCGGCGACCGCTTCTTCGGCCTGCGCGGCGCATTCACCGCGCTGGCCGGCATGATGCTCGCGCCGCTCGTCATCGTGCTGGTGCTGGCCGCGCTGTACGCGCGGGCGGCGCAGCACCCGCTGGTCAGCGGCGCGTTGCGCGGCATGGGGGCGGTGTCGGCGGGGCTGATCATCGCGACCGGCCTGAAGCTCGCCGTCAGCCTGAAGCGCAACGAGATGGGCCTGCCGCTCAGCCTCGCGATCGGCGCCTGCACCTTCGTGATGGTGGCGCTGATGCGCTGGTCGCTGATCTGGGTGCTCGCGGGGCTGGGCTCGCTGGGCATCGCGGCCGCCTGGTGGAGGCTGCGCAAGTGACTGAACTGGGCATGCATGGCTTGAGCATCGGCGACCTGCTCGCGCTGTTCAGCCACTTCCTGATGCTGAGCCTGCTGGCGGTCGGCGGCGCGATCACCACCGCGCCCGACATGCACCGTTACGTGGTCGGCGAGCGGCACTGGCTGAGCGACGACCTGTTCACCGCGTCGGTCGCGCTGGCGCAGGCGGCGCCGGGACCGAACGTGCTGTTCGTCGCGGTGCTCGGTTTCAATGCGGCGGGCCTCGCGGGCGCGGCGGCGACGCTGCTGGGCATCATGCTGCCGTCGACCACGCTCGCGCTGTGGGCGACGCGCTGGAGCCATTCGCGGCGCGACACGCTGGGCGTGCGGGCGTTCAAGACCGGCCTCGCGCCGCTGACGCTCGGCCTGCTGCTGGCCACCGGCTGGATCCTGGCCGATCCGGTGCGCGACCGGCCGGCGGCGATCGTGCTGATCGGCGTGACGGTCGTGGTGATGTTGATGACGCGGCTGAGCCCGCTGTGGCTGGTCGCGCTCGGCGCGGTGGTCGGCGCGCTCGGCTGGATCTGAACCTGGGGGCCGCCGTCGAAGTGAACGGCGATCCCCGGATTTGCATCCGGGCTACGCGGCCAGCGCTTCAGCCACCAGCGCCGGCAAATCAGCCAGGTCGTGCAGCAGCTCCGGCGACAGCCCTTCTGGCAGTTCGTCGAGCGCCGCGCCGCGCCACATCACCTCGGTGCTGCCGTTCGCACCGCGCTGCACCACCACGCGCAGCAGCAGGTCGGGCGACGCATCGGAACTGGTCATCAGCACCGGCGTGCCGCCTTGCGTCGATTCGAAGACGATCACCAAGCGCTGGCGATCGTTGTCCTCGCCGACGCTCTGCTGCAGCCGCACCAGCACCGGCATGCCATGCCGCTCGGCGCAGGCTTCGATGCGCTGCACCGTCTCGGTCACGCCGAACCGGCTGACGCTCGCTCGCGTCAGCCGCTCCTCGGCACCAAAGGCGCGCGAACCACCCAGGGCTGCGACGATCATCGCAATGCCACCGGTCATCCAGAAACGAAACGGGCTCTTCATCGGGGGTCTCCCTCGGGTCACCGACAGACGATAGGGTTCGAACAGCGGTCCTTCAAGGGTCTGAATGTCACTCAACGTCGCTCCACAGTTAACGACGGTGTCGCGACCGTCACACCGTGCTCAGCACGAACGCAGAGTGTGGCCTGAAGCGGTGACGCTTTGGTGAACGGCCCCCGAGCAATAGGGATATCCAACGAACATTCATGCGGCACTGCAGCACGCTGCAGGCCGCGAATTCACTTGGTCCCGAAGATCTTGTCGCCGGCGTCGCCGAGGCCCGGGATGATGTAGCCCAGCTCGTTCAGGTGGCTGTCGATCGACGCCGTCCAGCAGCGCACGTCGGGGTGGGCTTGCTGCAGTGCAGCGACGCCCTCCGGCGCGGCCACCAGCACCAGCGCGCGGATGTCGGTGCAGCCGCGACGCTTCAGCAGGTCGATGGTCGCGATCATCGAGCCGGCGGTGGCCAGCATCGGGTCGACGATCAGCGCGGTGCGCTCGTCGAGGTGGCCGACGAACTTCTCGAAGTAGTGCTCCGGCTGCAGCGTCTCGTGGTTGCGCGACAGCCCGACGACGCTGATCTTCGCGTTCGGAATCATGTCGAGCACGCCATCGAGCATGCCGAGGCCGGCCCGCAGGATCGGCACCACCGTCACCTTGCGGCCGCTGATCTGGTCGATCTCGACCGGGCCGCTCCAGCATTCGATCGTCGTCTTGGTCAACGGCCAGTCGGCCGTGGCCTCGTAGGCGAGTAGCCGCGCCAGCTCGTGGGTCAGCTCGCGGAACTTCTTGGTCGAGATGTCGGCCTCGCGCAGCAGGCCGATCTTGTGTCGCACGAGCGGGTGGTTGACGGCAATGGTCGGCATGGCGTGCTCCGGTGCGCGGATCAGTCGGCTGCTTGCTTCATCCGCTGACGCCCCGCCTCGTACAGGCAGATGCCGCTGGCCACCGAGACGTTCAGGCTCTCGACCGCACCGCGCATCGGCAGCCGCACCAGCACGTCGCAGGTCTTGCTCGTCAGCTGGCGCATGCCGCTGCCTTCGGCGCCGAGCACCAGCGCGACCGGGCCGGTCAGGTCGATGTCGTACAACGATTGCGGTGCGTCATCCGACGTGCCGACGATCAGGATGTCGCGTTCCTTCAGCTCATTCAAGGTCCGTGCCAGGTTGGTGACCATGAAGTAGGGCACCGTGTCGGCCGCGCCGCTGGCGACCTTGGACACGGTGGCGTTGATGCCGACCGCATGGTCCTTGGGTGCGATCACCGCATGCGCGCCGGCGCCATCGGCCACCCGCAGGCAGGCGCCCAGGTTGTGCGGGTCGGTGATGCCGTCGAGCACCAGCAGCAGCGGGACCTCTTCGACGGCGTCGAGCGTGTCGTCCAGCGAATGGCTCATCGCCATCGCCTCGACCCGCGCGACAACGCCCTGGTGGCGGTGCGAGCCGCACAGCTTCTGCAGGCGATCGTCGTCGCTGTCGATCAGCTTGGCGCCGGCCTCGGTCGCCCGCTCGACGAACTGCCGCATGCGCTGGTCGCGGCGGCTCGGGTCGACGTGGATCTCGAGGATGGACTTGGGCGCGGTCTTCAGCCGCACGGTGACGGCGTGGAAGCCGAACAGGATCTTGTTGCTCATGGCGCGATGGTACGGCCAGCGCCGTGCGGCGCGTCAGAGGGTGAGAGTGAATCCGGCGTGCCCGAGCAGCCTGTCCAAACGCGTCCAATCAAGGCGCAAAGCGCAGCCGTAGCTCGGGCTACGGCGAGCATTTGCAACGCAGAGTGGGCGTGTTTGGGCAGGGTGAGCGGGCATGGCGGATTTGCTCTCACCCTCTCAGGCGAGGTGGCGCTGCACCAGGCCGACCAGCTCGGCGTAGTCGAAGGGCTTGGCCAGGTAGGCGTCGAAGCCGGACCGCAGGATGCGCTCCTCGTCGCCCTTCATCGCCAGCGCCGTCAGCGCGATGATCTTAAGCCCCGCCGTCGTCGCCCCGGCCCGCAGCAGCCGCGTCGCCTCCAGGCCGTCCATGCCGGGCATCTGGATGTCCATCAGCACCAGGTCGGGCAGGTGCTCGCGGGCCAGCCGCACGCCCTCCTCGCCGCCCTCGGCGCACAGCACCTCGTGCCCGCCCTTCTGCAGCACCAGCTGCGCGAGCTTGCGGTTCTGTGCGTTGTCTTCGACGACCAGGATGCGTGCCATGGTTTTTCCTCGCCTTGTGCCCTTGTCAGGCGTGTTCTTGAGTCGCCGGCAGCGGCGGCAGCGTGAAATAGAAGGTGGCGCCCCGGCCCGGTGCCGATTCGGCCCAGATGCGCCCGCCGTGCTTGGTCACGACCCGCTGGGCAATCGCCAGGCCCACGCCGTTGCCGGGGAACTGCGACCCGGGGTGGAAGCGCTGGAACGGCCGGAACAGCCGCTCGCCGGCCGCCGCGGCGTCGAAGCCGGCGCCGTTGTCGCGCACGCAGAACGCCGCATCGCCCACCGTGCCGGCGCGCCGCAACTCGATCTGCGGCGCGTCGGCCCCGGCGCTGTACTTCCACGCATTGCCCAGCAGGTTCGACAACGCGACGCGCAGCAGCCCCGGGTCGCCCTGCACCGTCAGGTCGTCATCGTGGCGCCACGCCACCTGGCGCTGCGGCTGCGCCTGCGCGAGCTCGCCGACGATCTCGCCGGCCATCGCCGCCAGGTCGACCGGCGCGGATTGCATCTCGGTGCGCGACATGCGCGCCAGCACCAGCATGTCGTCGATCAAGCGGTTCATGCGCTGGGCCGCGCCCTGGATGTGGCCCAGGAAACCCTGGCCCTTGGCATCGAGCGAATGCCCGTGGCCCTGCTGCAGCAGCTGCGCGAAGCCGGCGATCTGCCCGAGCGGCGTGCGCAGGTCGTGCGACACCGAATAGCTGAACGCCTCCATCTCGGCATGCGCGCTGCGCAGCTCGCGGTAGGCCCGCTCCATCGCGATCGCCTGCGCCTCGGTCTCGCGGCGCATGCGGTGCAGGCGCACGAACACCGCCACCTTGGCGCGCAGGATCTCCGGCACGATCGGCGACAGGATGTAGTCGACCGCGCCGATGCGGTAGCCGGCGAAGGTGTCGGCCTCGTGGGTGTAGATCGCCGAGACGAACACGATCGGCACGTCGGCACCGCCCGGCAGCTCGCGCAGGCGCCGCGCCACGTCGAAGCCGCTGATGCCGGCCAGGTGCACGTCCAGCAGCACCATCGCCCACGAGCGTTGCGCGAAGCGCTCGAGTGCCGCCTCGCCGCTGTCGACGGTGTGGATCTCGGCCCCCATGTCCTGCAGCGTCGCGCGGTACAGCCTCAGGTTGGCCGGGTTGTCGTCGACGACCAGGATCGACGGGGTGGCACCGTGGTCCATCGTCATGCCCGTCGCGGCCGTCCCTTGGCCAGCGCCCGCTTCACCTCGGCCAGCAGGCTGGCCGGCTGGAACTCGGATTTCTCCATCACCTGCTGCACGCGCCCGCTCAGCAGCGCGCGATCCTGCACCGTCAGCAGCTTGGCGGTCAGCACGATGATCGGGATGTCGGCGGTGTCGCTGCGCCCGCGCAGCGCCTCGATCACGTCGAAGCCCGACAGCTGCGGCATCATCAGGTCGAGCACGATCAGCGCCGGCCGCTGCTGGCGCACCACCTCCAGCGCCTCGCGGCCGCTGTAGGCCAGCATCGGCACGAAGCCGGCCGACTGCAGGTGCTTGCCGACCAGCGTGACGGCCTTCGGATCGTCGTCGACCACCAGCACGCGCGCCCCCGGCAGCTGCCCTTCCAACCCGACCGCCGCCAGCGCGGCCAGCAGGTCGTCCTTCGAGACCGGCTTGGTCAGCACCTGCGACGCACCGAGCGCGAAGCCGCGCCGCGCCTCGGCGGTGATCGACACGATGACGACCGGGATGTGCCCGGTCTGCGCCTGCTCCTTCAGCTGCGACAGCAGCTCCCAGCCGTCGCGGCCGGGCAGGATGATGTCGAGCACCAGCGCGGCCGGCAGCAAGGCCGCGGCCCGCGCCAGCCCTTCTTCGGCGCTGCGCGCGACCTCGACGCGGTAGCCGTTGGATTCGAGCTGGGCGCGCATCAGCGTCGCGGTGCGCGGGTCGTCCTCGACGACCAGGATCAGCGGCGCATCGGGGTCGATCTCGCGCGGCTTGCCGTTCGGCGGCGGCAGCACGACCGGCTCGGGCGGCGCCTGCTCGCGCAACGCGCGCTCCGCGTCGTCGCCCGCCGGCCGCCACGGCAGCCAGACCACGAAGGTGGTGCCGACGTTCGGCGTGCTGCGCAGCATCAGCCCGCCGCCGTGCAGCTCGACCAGGCGCTTGACCATCATCAGCCCGAGGCCGGTGCCCTCGTACTCGCGCGACAGCGACGAATCGATCTGCACGAAGGGCTGGAACAGCCGCGTGATGCCGTCGGGTGCGATGCCGATGCCGGAATCCTCGATGCGGATCTCCAGGAACGACGGCAGCGTGCGTTCGGACGGCCGGAAGACGCGCGTGTCCTGCGCCTCCAGCACGCCGTCGACGTCGGCGCGCGCGACACGCTTCATCGCCAGCGTGACGACGCCGCCTTCGGGCGTGAACTTGATCGCGTTCGACAGCAGGTTGAAGACGATCTGCTTGGACTTGCGCAGGTCCAGCTGCAGGCTGCCGAGGTCGGGCGCGCACACCGCGTTCAGCCGCAGGCGCTGCGTCGACGCCTTCTCGCGCATCAGCGAGACCGCGCTCGTCATGACGTGCGACGGCTCGGCCACACCCAGCTCGAGCGGCATGTGCCCCGACTCGACCTTCGACAGGTCGAGGATGTCGTTGATCAGGCTCAGCAGGTGCCGGCCGCTGACGTGGATGTCGTTGGTGTACTCCAGCTGCTCGGCGTTCATCTCGCCGGCCAGGCCGTCCTTCATCAGGCCCGAAAAGCCGATCACCGCGTTCAGCGGCGTGCGCAGCTCGTGCGACATGTTGGCCAGGAACTCGCTCTTCATGCGGTTGGCCTTCTCGAGCTCGGCGTTCTTGATCTGGATGTCTTCGCCGCGCACGCGCAACTGCTCGGCCAGCAGGTTCAGCTCCTGCAGCTGGCCGAGGTTGTGCAGCGCCACCGCGAACTGCGCGCACAGCCGCTCGATGAAGCCGCGGTCGCGCGTCGACAGCGGCGCCGACGCGGCCAGCGCGAGCACGCCGATCAGGCGCCCCTGGTAGCTGACTGGGGAGATCAGCAGCGCGGCCGGGTGCAGCGTCGCCAGGCCGGTCTCGATGCGCAGCCCGCTCGCTTCGTCGAAGCGGTCGAAATACGCCGGCTTGCCGCTGCGCGCCACCGCGCCGACCGCGCCGTCGTCGATGCGCAGCACGCTCTTCAGGTCGGCCGGCGCGTTGTGCCGGGCCACCGTGCGCAGCACGCCGCCCCATTCCTCGTGCTCGTAGAACACGGCCACCGGAAACAGCGGGTTCTCGCCGATCAGCGCCAGCGTCTCGGCCAGCACCACCTCGCGCGTGGACTGCGCGTTGTAGAGCGTCAATGCGCGGGCGTGCAAGGCGTCGTAGCGGCGCTCTTCGGCGACCGCCTGCTCGGCGCGCTGGCGCGCGGCCCAGTCGAGCCGCAGCCGCCAGGCGATCACGCCCAACAGCAGCACCAGCGCGACCAGGAACACGACGAAGGTGGTGACCGTGGATTGCGAGCGCTGGTCTTCGACGCCCTCGCGCTCGGCGAGCAGCCGCCGTTCCTCGGTGTTGATCTGGTCCAGCAGCGCGCGGACGCGGTCCAGGCGCCGCACGCCGCGCGCGACCCGTTCGTCGAGCGACTGCGGCGTCTCGCTGGGCAAGCGCGCCTCGTTCTCGTGGAAGATCTGCACGCGCGCCGCGATCTCACCGCGCAGCTCCGACACCCGCGTCTGCTGCTGCGGGTTGTCGGCGGTGAGCCACGCGAACTGGCGCAGCCCGGCGTCGATCACGGCCAGCGTGGCGTCACGCTCCTCGAGGTAGACCCGGTTGCCGCTCGCGATGAAGGCACGCTGCGCGGCCTCGCTGCGGTAGATGTCCGACTGGATGTCGGAGGTCACGCTGATCACCTGCTGCGTGTGGCTCACGAAGGCCGAGGCCTCGAGCGTCTGGCGCGCGAAGTTCCATCCGATGGCCGCGAGGCTGAGGATGGCGGCCACCGCCACCAGAAAGCCCGCGGTCGCGAGCTGCTGAACCGACAAACGCGTCATCCGTTCTCCGATGCGCGCCTTCTCGAGAGCCTCCTCGACTACCGGAGGTCATCGGACGACGTCGTTGGACCATCGTGACCATCCCGCCGACCGATGCGGCGAAGAGCGAGTCACCGGTGTATCACAGGTTGCGGCGTTTCGTCGGCGCGAGCGCAGGTCAGCGGCGCAGCATCGTCACCGCCAGCAGCAGGCCGATCAGCACCGGCTGGTGGAGCATGTAGAAGCTCAGCGACCAGCGCCCGAGCACCGCGAACGGGTGCAAGGCCTTCGGCAACGCGCCGGTGACCCACTCGCGGCGGTTCGCGAGCACCCATTGGCCGGCGGCCAGGCCCCACCACATCACGCCGATCCACGGCAGCACCGGCACGTAGTCCTCGGTCACCGGCTTGTGCGTGATCAGGCCGATCCAGTTGGTGAGCCGGGTGTCGAACCACGGGTGCTGCAGCAGCCGCGGCAGCGCGATCGCCAGCGCGCCCAGCAGCCACAGCCAGCGGCCGGCATTCGCGGTGACGCGCGTGACGATCAGCATCACCGCGATGCCGTGCAGCACGCCGAAGTAGATGAAGCTGCGCGGGAACATCAGGGTCGAGCCCGCGCTGACCAGCAGCGCACAGCCCGCCACCTGCGCCCAGCGGCGCCAGAAGCGCGGCCAGCCCTGGCCCTGCTCCCACGCGATCGCCTGCCCGAAGCCGGCGCAGAACAGGAACAGCGTGACGATGCAGGTGCGCTGGGTGAGCCAGAACGGATCCGACGTGAAGCTCTGCCGGATGAAGTGGTAGTAGTTCAGGTCGAAGCAGAAGTGGAACGCGGCCATCCACAGGATGGCGACCGCGCGCAGCGCGTCGAGGCGGTCGAACCGGGAAGCAGGCGGGCGGGAAGGCAGGTTCATGGGCTCGGGATTGTGCAAGAGCCGACCGCACGAGCCAGCGGGCAACCCCGGGAAAGTCCTAGGTTCATGTTCTATTGTTAGGACATTAATGAAACATTAACATCGCCACCGCTTGATACGTCAGGCTCCATAACTCTGACCCCAGGAGACATGCATGTCGATTTCCCAACGTACCGTGCGCGGCTTGAGCCTCGCGATGATGGCCGCCGGCCTGATGACTGCCACGCTGGCGCAAGCCGGTGAGGTGGAAGTCCTGCACTGGTGGACCTCGGGCGGCGAAGCCAAGGCGGCTGCCGAGCTGAAGGCCACGATGCAATCGAAGGGCCACACCTGGAAGGACTTCGCGGTCGCCGGTGGCGGTGGCGATTCGGCGATGACGGTGCTGAAGTCGCGTGTGGTGTCGGGCAATGCCCCGGCTGCGGCGCAGATCAAGGGCCCGTCGATCCAGGAATGGGCCAAGGAAGGCGTGCTCGCCAACATGGACGACGTCGCCAAGGCCAACAAGTGGGACGACCTGCTGCCCAAGGCCATCGCCGACGGCCTGAAGTACCAGGGCCACTACGTTGCCGCGCCGGTCAACGTGCACCGCGTGAACTGGCTGTGGGCCAACCCGGAAGCCTTCAAGAAGGCCGGCGCCAAGGTGCCGACCACGTGGGACGAGTTCTTCGTCGCCGCTGAAGCGCTGAAGAAGGCCGGCATCATCCCGATCGCCCACGGCGGCCAGAACTGGCAGGACTTCACCACGTTCGAGGCGGTCGCCCTGGGCGTCGGCGGTGCGGACTTCTACAAGAAGGCACTGGTGCAGCTCGACGCCGGCTCGCTGAAGAGCGCGACGATGGACAAGGTGCTGACGACCTTCCGCAAGGTCAAGGGCTACACCGACAAGAACGCTCCGGGCCGTGACTGGAACCTGGCCACCGCGATGGTGATCAAGGGCGAGGCCGGCATGCAGATCATGGGCGACTGGGCCAAGGGCGAGTTCCTGGCCGCCGGCAAGGTCCCGGGCAAGGACTTCACCTGCGTGGCCGCCCCCGGCACCGCGAAGTCGTACACCTACAACGTCGACAGCTTCGCGCTGTTCAAGCTGAAGGATCCGGCCAACCAGAAGGCCCAGCAGGACCTGGCCACCGCGATCATGTCGCCGGAATTCCAGGAAGTGTTCAACCTGAACAAGGGCTCGATCCCGGTTCGCCTGGGCATGGACCTGAAGAAGTTCGACGATTGCGCGAAGACCTCGGCAGCCGACTTCGTGTCGACCTCGAAGGCCGGCACGCTGGTGCCGTCGATCGCCCACGGCATGGCCGTTCCTTCGGCTGCCGAAGGCGCGATCAAGGACGTGGTGTCGCAGTTCTGGAACGACGACAAGATCACGTCCGCCCAGGCTCAGGACCGCCTGGTCGCTGCTGCCAAGACGAAGTAATCAGGCTTTAGCCCTGCCTCGGACGGCGCCCACTCGGGCGCCGTCTTCCTGTTGCACGGGGATGGCGCACCATTCGCGTCTCGCCCCCGGTTGGCCTGCCCATGAAATCCTCCGCCTCTGTTCGCCTCAGCCAGTGGATGCCCAAGCTGGTCGTCGCTCCGTCGTTCCTGCTGGCCTTCTTCTTCATCTACGGCCTGATCGCGTGGAACGGCTACCTCTCGCTGTCGGCCTCGCGCCTGCTGCCCAACTACGAATTCATCGGGCTGGAGCAGTACACCAACCTGTTCGCGAGCGAACGCTGGTGGGTCGCGCTGAAGAACCTCGGCATCTTCGGCAGCCTGTTCATCTTCTTCGGCATGGCCATCGGCCTGCTGCTGGCGATCCTGCTCGACCAGAAGATCCGCGTCGAAGGCGTGCTGCGCACCGTCTACCTCTACCCGATGGCGCTGAGCTTCATCGTCACCGGCACCGCGTGGAAGTGGATCCTGAACCCCGGTCTCGGCCTCGAGAAGGTCCTGCAGGGCTGGGGCTTCGAGAACTTCCATTTCAGCTGGCTGATCGACCCCGACATGGCGATCTACACCGTGGTCATCGCGGGCGTCTGGCAGAGCGCCGGCTTCGTGATGGCGCTGTTCCTGGCCGGCCTGCGCGGCATCGACGACTCGATCCTGAAGGCCGCGCAGATCGACGGCGCGAGCCTGCCCCGCATCTACTGGCGCATCATCATCCCGAGCCTGCGGCCGGTCTTCTTCAGCACGCTGATGGTGCTGAGCCACCTGGCGATCAAGAGCTTCGACCTGGTGATGGCGCTGACCGCCGGCGGCCCCGGCTACGCGACCGACATGCCCGCCACCTTCATGTACACGATGGCGTTCTCGCGCGGCCAGATCGGCCTGGGCGCGGCATCGGCCACGGTCATGCTGGCCACCGTGGCGGCGCTGGTCGTGCCCTACCTGTATTCGGAACTGCGCGTCAAGCGCTGAGCGGGCGCTGAGAGAACAAGACATGGGAAACAAATTCAACTGGCACCGCGCGGCGCTGTGGTCCGTGCTGCTGCTGTTCGCGGTGGTCTTCCTGATGCCGATGTACGTGATGCTCACGACCTCGCTGAAGGACATGAACGAGGTGCGCGAGGGCAACCTGCTGTCGCTGCCCTCCGCGCCCAGCTTCGCGTCCTGGGCCAAGGCCTGGTCGACCGCCTGCACCGGCATCGACTGCGGCGGCCTGAGGCCGTTCTTCTTCAACTCGGTGCTGATGGTGCTGCCGGCGGTGGCGGTGTCGACCTCGCTCGGCGCGATCAACGGCTACGTGCTGAGCAAGTGGCGCTTCCGCGGCAGCGAGTTCATGTTCGCGATGATGCTGTTCGGCATGTTCATGCCGCTGCAGGTGGTGCTGCTGCCGATGTCGCAGGTGCTGGGCTGGTTCGGCATCGCGAGCTCGATCTGGGGGCTGGTGGCGGTGCACATCATCGCCGGCCTGCCGTCGACGACGCTGTTCTTTCGCAACTACTACGTCGGCCTGCCCGACGAGCTGATCAAGGCGGCGATGCTGGACGGCGCGGGCTTCTGGCGCATCTTCTGGCGCATCGTGCTGCCGCTGTCGACGCCGATCGTGGTCGTCACGCTGATCTGGCAGTTCACGAACATCTGGAACGACTTCCTGTTCGGCGTGGTGTTCTCGGGCGGTGCGTCCAAGCCGATCACCGTCGGCCTGAACAACCTGGCCAACACCTCGAGCGCGGTGAAGGAATACAACGTCGACATGGCGGCCGCGATGATCGCCGCGCTGCCGACGCTGTTCGTCTACATCGTCGCAGGCAAATACTTCGTGCGCGGCCTCACCGCCGGCGCCGTCAAGGGCTGACCGGCCCGGGCTTCAAAGAGAAAACGTCATGGGTGCACTTTCAATTCGCAACGTCCGCAAGAGCTACGGCCCGGTGGAGATCCTCAAGGGCATCGACATCGAGGTCGAGAACGGCGAGTTCCTGATCCTGGTCGGCCCGTCCGGCTGCGGCAAGAGCACGCTGCTGTCGATGATCGCCGGGCTGGACACTCCGACCTCGGGCAGCATCCACATCGCCGACCGCGACGTGACCTACGCGCTGCCCAAGGACCGCGACATCGCGATGGTGTTCCAGAGCTACGCGCTGTACCCGAACATGAACGTCGGGCAGAACATCGCGTTCGGGCTGGAGATGCGCAACGTGCCGAAGGCGCAGCGCCAGGAGGCGATCCAGCGCGTCTCGAAGATGCTGCAGATCGAGCACCTGCTCGACCGCAAGCCGGGCCAGCTGTCGGGCGGCCAGCGCCAGCGCGTCGCGATGGGCCGGGCGCTCGCGCGCAACCCGAAGCTGTTCCTGTTCGATGAGCCGCTGTCGAACCTGGATGCCAAGCTGCGCGTCGAGATGCGCGCCGAGATCAAGCTGCTGCACCAGCGCACCAAGACCACCACCGTCTACGTGACGCACGACCAGGTCGAGGCGATGACGCTGGGCGACCGCATCGCGGTGATGCGCGACGGCCTGGTGCAGCAGTTCGGTACGCCCGACGACATCTACTCGCGCCCGGCGACCCGCTTCGTGGCCGAGTTCATCGGCTCGCCGGCGATGAACATCATCGACAGCCAGCGCGCGGCCGACGGCCTGGCCGCGCAGGGCGTTCCGCTGCTGCTGAACGATGCGCAGCGCGGCGCGCTGCAGTCCACCAACGGTGCGGGCATCAGCTACGGGCTGCGGCCGGAGAGCCTGTCGTTCGACGACCAGGGCCTGCCGGGCACGATCAGCATGCTGGAGCCGACCGGGCCGGAAACCTACGCGATGGTCGAGACGGCCGTCGGCAAGCTGACCGCGCGCGTGGCCGGCAAGGTGCACCAGCATGTGGGCGACAGCGTGCACCTGCGCTGGCAGCCGGAAGACGCGCACCTGTTCGACGCGAAGAGCGAGCAGCGCGTGGTGGGTTGAAGACCATGGGGTGAGGTAGTCACCGTCCGCAGGGACGAAGCGAGGAGGCAGTGCATGACACCGATCATCGACTTCCGCTCACCCGACTTCCTGCGCCGGCACATCCTCCACACGATGTCGTTCTACGAGGGCCGCAGCCGCGACCCGAGCGGCGGCTTCTACCACTTCTTCAAGGACGACGGCACGGTCTACGACCGCGAGACGCGCCACCTCGTCAGCAGCGCGCGCTTCGTGTTCAACCATGCGATGGCGGCGCGGCATTTCGGGCGGCCGGAGTGGCGCGAGGCCACGCGCCACGGGCTGCGCTTCCTGCGCGATGCGCACCGCGACGCCGACACTGGCGGCTACGCCTGGCAGGTGCGCTGGCACGGCGCCGGCGGCAACTATGGCGAGCGCGACGTGCTCGACGCAACCAACCACTGCTATGGCCTGGCGTTCGTGCTGCTGGCGCATGCGCAGGCCTTGATGGCCGGCATCGAGGACGCCCGGCTCGGCCTGCACGAGACCTTCGGGCTGATGGAGCAGCACTTCTGGGAGCCAGCGCACGGGCTGTACGCCAACGAGGCGAGCGCCGACTGGAAGCTCGCGCCGTACCGCGGGCAGAACACGAACATGCACGCCTGCGAGGCGATGCTGGCGGCCTTCGAGGCCACCGGCGACGAGCGGTTTCTCGACCGGGCCGAGACGCTGGCGCGCTCGGTGACGCAGCGGCTGGCGGCGTTGGCGCACGGGCTGGTCTGGGAGCACTACCGGCTCGACTGGTCGATCGACCGGGAGCACGGCAGTGGCAACGACAGTGACGACAAGAGCAACCCCTTCCGGCCGTGGGGCTTCCAGCCGGGGCACCACGCCGAGTGGGCGAAGCTGCTGCTGATCCTGGACCGGCACCGGCCGAGCGACTGGCTGCTGCCGCGGGCGCGCGAACTCTTTGCGGCGTCGACGCAGCACACCTGGGATGCGAAGCACGGGGGGCTGTTCCATGGCTTCGCGCCGGACTTCAGCGTCTGCGACACCGACAAGCATTCCTGGGTGCAGGCCGAGACGCTGGCGGCTGCGGCGTGCCTGGCGGTGCGCACCGGCGAAGGCGGGTACTGGGATTGGTACGACCGCATCTGGGACCACAGCTGGGCGCACTTCGTCGACCACGAGCATGGGGCGTGGTACAGGATCCTGACGCACGACAACCGGAAGTACAGCGACGAGAAGAGCCCGGCCGGCAAGACCGATTACCACACGATGGGCGCGTGCTACGAGGTGCTGCTGGCGCTTGGCGGGTGATGGGGCCTGCGGGCTACGACCTCAGCGCCCGCCGCGCGGCATACGACAAGGCATCGACGACGGCCACCAGCGCGATCATCGCGAGCAGCACCGTGCAGGTCTCGTGCATCTGGAACAGGCCGAGGTGGAAGTACAGCATCTGGCCCAGGCCGCCGGCGCCCACCACGCCCAGCACTGCGGCGGCACGGATGTTGTTCTCCCAGCGGTACAGGCTGTACGACAGCAGTTGCGGCAGCACCTGCGGCAAGGTCGCCCACAGGAAGACGCGCACGCGACCGGTGCCGCGCACACGCAGCGCCAGCGCCGGGCCGGCGGCCGCGTTCTCGATGCTCTCGGCGAACAGGCGGCCCAGCACGCCGGTGGTGTGCAAGGCCAGCGCCAAGGTGCCGGGGAACGGGCCCAGCCCGGCCGCGATCAGCAGCAGCGAGGCCCACACCAGCTCGGGGATCGAACGCAGCGCGTTCAGCAGCAGGCGCGCAGCGCCATGCACCGCGCGCGCCGCGGCTCCCCCACGCGCACTCGCCGGCAAGGCCACGCACAGGCCGACCCCTGCCGCGAGCACCGTGCCGAGCAAGGACATCGCCAGCGTCTCGCCCGCCGCGACCAGCGTGCGGCGCAGGAACGCAGGAGCCGTCTCCGGCGGAAAGAAGCTCGCGCCGAACGACGCCAGCTTCGCCAGCTCGGCCGGCGCGAGGAACTCGCGCCAGTGCAGGTCGAGCGTCGCGAAACTGGCCACCACCAGTGCCAGCACGCCGGCCAGCACCAGCAGCCCGCGGCGGCGCGACGAGGTCGGGGGTGGCAGCACGCTGGTCTCGCTCATCGCCTTCATCCCATCACCCGCCGCAACACCGCGCTCACGCGGTCGCTCAACCACACCAGCCCAACGAACACCAGCAGGATGGCGCTCACTTCACTGCCGGCGAACACCTTCGTGGCGCTGTCGAGCAGTTGGCCCAGCCCGCCCGCGCCGACGAAGCCGAGCACCACCGACGAGCGGATCGCGCACTCCCAGCGGTACACCGTGTAGCTGACCAGCTCGCCGGCGCACTCCGGCAGCGCGCCGAACAGCAAGGCCTGCAGCCGCCCGCTGCCGTTGCGCAGCAGCGCCTGCGTGGCCGCAGGGTCGCTGCTTTCCAGGATGTCCGCATACACCTTGCCGAGCATGCCGCCGTAGGTGATCGCGATCGCCAGCACGCCCGAGGTCGGCCCGAGGCCCACGGCCCGCACGAACAGCAGCGCCCAGACCAGTTCGGGAATCGAGCGCAGCACCACCAGCACCCAGCGCACCGCCTGCCGCAACGCCGTCGGCAGCGGGCCCATGCTCGCGGCCAGGCCGCTGAGGGACAGGCGCGCGGTCGACAGCAGCGCCAGCGGCACCGCCAGCAGCCACGCGAGCGCCAGGCCCGCCGTCGCGATCGCGACGGTGCGCCAAGTCTCGCGCAGCAGCTCGGCCAGGAAATCGGCATCGTGCTTCGGTGGCACGAAATCGGCGACGAACTTCCAGGTCGCGCGCAGGCTGCGCGCCTCCAGCAAGGTTGCCGGATTGAACTCGGTCCACACCAGCACCGGCCACGCGAGCACCGCCACCACCAGCAGCCACGACACCCTGCGCAGCAGCGCCGGGTCGTGCAACGCGGCACCGGTCGAACGCATGGCCTGCGCCATCACCGGCACATGCTTTCGGGCAACGCGTCGGGGACCGGCAGCGGATCGGCCGGTGCGGCCCCCGGCAGCTCGCCGGCGTACAGCTCGCGCAAGGCGGCATCGTCCAGCCCGGCCGCCGGGCCGTCGTACACGCAGACGCCGGCACGCAGCTCGACGATGCGTTCGAAGCGCTCGCGCGCCACGTCGACCTGGTGCAGGCTGCAGACCAGCGTGCGGCCGTCGCGCCGCGCGGCACCGAGCAGCGCATCGATCACGCCGCGCGCACGGGTCGGGTCCAGCGCCGACAAGGGCTCGTCGACCAGCCACAGGCTTGCCTGCGACACCAGCGCGCGCGCCAGCCCGACGCGCTGCCGCTCGCCACCCGACAGGCGGTCGACGCGCAGCCACAGCTTGTCGGCCAGGCCCACTTCGGCCAGCGCCGCCTGCGCGAGCCCGGCATCGTGCGGGCTCCACAGCGTGCGCAGGCTCTGCAGCAACCCCATCGCCGGCAGCCGCCCGGCCAGCACCGCCGTCACGACGCGCTGGCGCGGTGGCAGCGGCGGCACCTGCGGCGCGAGGAACAAGCGGCCGCGCAGCCGGCGCAGTTCGCGCGTCGGCATCGCCCACGGATCGCGGCCGAACAGCGAGACGCTGCCGCCCGCCGGCCGCACCGCGCAGGCAAGCGCCATCAGCAGGCTGGTCTTGCCGGCACCCGAGGCTCCGATCACCGCGACCTGCTCGCCCGCCGCGATGCGCAGGTCAAGCCCGCGCAGCGCGAGGCCCGGCACGCCCGGTGCCGCCGGGGCCGACAGCGCGCGCAGCTCGACGGCCGCTGCAGCTTCGTTCACTTCAGCAGGCCGGCGTTCTCTGCCGCGGCCTTGATGCCGACGTAGTTCTCGGGCTTGGTCGCAATGAAGCGGGTCGCGCGCTGCAGGCCCAGGATTTCCTTGCCTTCCGGCGTGGCCGGGTCGAGCGCGAGGAAGGCCTGCTGGATCTTGTTGCGCAGCTCGGCCGGCATGTCGGCATGCACCGTCCAGTTGTAGTCGTAGTAGGCCGGCGTCGTGAAGAACACCTTCACCTGGCTGGTGTCGACCTTCTTGTCGGCAACGAACTTCTCCCACACCGAGATGTTCAGCGCGCCGGCATCGACCTTGCCGCTCGCCACCGCCGCGATCGTCGCGTCGTGCGCGCCGGAGAAGCTGACGCGCTTCAGGTCGGCGTCGGGGTTGATCTTCGCGGCCAGCAGGAAGCTGCGCGGCATCAGGTGGCCCGAGGTGCTCGAGGCCGAGCCGAAGCTCAACGTCTTGCCCTTCAGGTCTTCGAGCTTCGCGATGCCGCTCTGCGCATCGGTGATGAAGACCGAGCGGAAGCGCTCGTCTTCCTCGCGCTGCACCAGCGGGATCACCTTGCCGTTCGAGCGCACGCTAGCCTGCACGAAGGTGAAGCCGCCGAACCAGGCCAGGTCGATCTTGCGGTTGACCACCGTCTCGACGGCCGCGGCGTAGTCGGTCACCGGCGTCCACTCGACCTTCATGCCGAGCTTCGCTTCGAGGTACTTGCCGAGCGGCGCGAACTTGCGCGCCAGCTCGGTCGGCGATTCATCGGGGATCGCGGTGACGCGCAGCACGCCGGGCGTGGCGGTCTGCGCCGCGGCGGTACCGGCGATCAGCGCGAGCGAGACGGTGGCGAACAGGTGGTGGAGCGAGCGTTTCATCGGTGGGATCCAGGGGGTTCAAGAAAGGGAGGCGATGCGCCGCGCGAGTGCCGCGATGCCGTCGGGAGAGAGGTCGTCGGCCTCGACGCGCTGCGCCTGGCCGATGCGTTCGAGCTGCCGCCCTTGCGAGCGGGCGTAGAGCGGATCGTAATGCTGGGCCATCAGCGCCTCGAACAAGGGCGGCAGCTCGCGCTGCAGCGCCCAGGCCTGCCAGCTCGCGAGCGTCTCTTTCGGCAGCAGTTCGCGCAGGCCGCCGAGCTTGTCGGCCAGGCGCTGCGGGTCGTCGCCCAGCCAGGCGTAGTCGCGCAGCAGGTAGGCGAGCCGGGCCTCGCGCGTCGCGGCGATCTCGACGATCGGGCTCGCGCGCAGGCGCTGCAGCAGCGGCTCGGGCACGGTGAGCCGGCCGATGCGGCGGCTCTCGGCCTCGACCCAGATGCGGCGCGTCGGATCGAGCGCGTCGAGCGCGTGCAGCAGCTGCGTCTCGAAGCCCTTCTGCGACGGCTGTTCGGTGCCGGGCAGGTCGCCGAGCACCGAGCCGCGGTGGGCGGCCAGCGCCTCGAGGTCGAGCACCTGCTCGCCCTGCTCTGCCAAAGCGTGCAGCACGCGCGTCTTCGCGCTACCGGTCGGGCCGCAGAGCACGCGCAGCGGCAGCGCCGGTGCGCGCGTGGCGAGTTCGCTGATCACATGCGCGCGCCACGACTTGTAGCCGCCCTTCAGCTGCTGTGCATCCCAGCCGACCAGCCGCAGCCAGTGGACGAAGCTGCCGCTGCGCATGCCGCCGCGCCAGCAGTAGAGCAGCGGGCGCCAGTCGCGCGGCTTGTCGCGCATCAGCAGGTCGAGGTGGTCGGCGATGTTGCGCGCCACCATCGCGCCGCCGATCTTGCGGGCCTCGAAGGCCGACACCTGCACGTAGGTCGTGCCGACGATGCGGCGCTCGTCGTCGCTGAGCACCGGGCAGTTGATCGCACCGGGGATGTGGTCGAGCGCGTACTCGGCCGGCGTGCGCACGTCGATCAGCACGCTGAAGGCGGACAGGTCCTCGACGGTGGTGGGCTTGTGGCTCACGGGCGTGCCTTCAGTCTTCTTTTGATCGACACTTCAACGATGACCGAACCCATTCGACTCACTTCCTTCTCGCATGGCGGTGGCTGCGGCTGCAAGATCGCACCCGGCGTGCTGGCCGACATCCTCGCGCGCGCGCCGCAGGGCCTGGTGCCGCCCGAGCTGATGGTGGGCACCGAGACCGCCGACGACGCGGCGGTGTACCGGCTGAACGATCAGCAGGCGCTGGTGGCCACCACCGACTTCTTCACGCCGATTGTCGACGACCCGCGCGACTTCGGCCGCATCGCGGCGACGAATGCGATCTCCGACATCTACGCGATGGGTGGCACGCCCATCATGGCGCTCGCGCTGGTCGGCATGCCGCTCGACAAACTGCCGCCGGCCGTCATCGGCGCGATCCTCGAAGGCGGCGCGAGCATCTGCCGCGAGGCCGGCATCCCGATCGCCGGCGGCCATTCGATCGACGTGCTGGAGCCGATCTACGGGCTGGTGGCGCTCGGGCTGGTGCATCCCGATCGCGTGCGCCGCAATGCCGATGCGCGCGATGGCGACGTGCTGGTGCTGGGCAAGCCGCTCGGCGTCGGCATCCTGTCGGCCGCGCTGAAGAAGGGCTTGCTCGATGCGGCGGGGTATGCCGAGATGATCCGGCATACGACGCAGCTGAACCGCGTGGGCAGCGAGCTGGGTGGGCTGGACGGCGTGCATGCGATGACCGACGTGACGGGGTTCGGGTTGGCGGGGCACTTGCTGGAGGTGTGCAGGGGCTCACGCCTCGCGGCCGAGCTGGACTTCTCCGCGCTGCCCTTGATCGAATCGGCCGCCATTCATGCCCGCAACGGCATCGCGACCGGGGCGTCGGCGCGCAACTGGGCCGGGTATGGCGCCGACGTGACGCTCGCGCCCGAGCTGCAGCCGTGGCAGCAGGCGCTGCTGACCGATCCGCAGACCAGCGGCGGGCTGTTGGTGAGTTGCGCGCCCGAGGCGGCGGCGCAGGTGCTGGCGCGATTTCATGCCACCGGGTTTGGGCAAGCTGCGGTGATCGGGCGGATGCGGCAGGGGTCGCCGCGATTGGAGATCAAAGCCAGCACACCCCGTTTGCCCTGAGCACAAGAGGTCCTTGAAGGGACCCGGCGGTTGCAAAAAAACTCCGTTCACCCTGAGCTTGTCGAAGGGTCGGGCTGAGCCTATCGAAGCCCTCGCTCGATGCGCACCGACCCTTCGAGGGGCTCAGGCTAATGGGTTTTTCGCGATACTGCCTCGCAAGGGCGTAGCGAATCATCAATGCCGAAGGGCTTTATTCACCTTTTTCGAGAAATCCGACTTCTTCAGAAAATCATTCAAATTTTTCACTATCTTTTTTCGATCCCTCCCGTACTTGGGATTTCCCTTCCCCGCCTCCTGGAGAGACCAATTCTCAACCAATTCACAACTGGCTTTGAGCGTCGAATGAATATTCCTCATCGCGCCGGGATCTTTCTCGGCATTGCATCGAGTGTACAAGGCGCGAATCAGCCGCTTTGCATTATCAGGTTGAAAATGAATATAGTAACCGGTCAATCTGCAAAGACTGTCAAACTGTTGCTTCCTCAGAGTTAAATCATCTGTCATCGCGGGATTCAACACCTCCCAACCATGATTTCCGAGCATCGCCCCTCGCAACTTCTCCAGTCGCACCCATGAATTTTCAATAGTGGCATCGCCATATCTGGCAGAATAATCGCTATTTTCTATGACATGCTGAAGCATGCTTGCAATATCTTCCCGTTCTTCGCTCAGTCCATCGTTCCTCTTTTGAAGGGCTAGCGTGCCACCGTACAAGTCATAGACATCACTCAGTGATCTACCCATGTCTTCAATTTCCCCCTTGACTTCAGTTCTCTTGCAGACATCGATAAGAAACTTCACCACTGGCCCTGCGTTCTGAGGTGCGCTGACAGCAAGATCCTTGGCGACTCCGGCGAGATTCGCGAATTTCCGCTTCCTTGTTTCAGAATCAGCCTCGCTTGACAGCGATCGCGGACGCCAGCGCCCTCCGCGCCCCCGTTCAGCCGCGCCCGCAAAATACGCCGGCCGCCATGCTTGGTCTATCTTTTCCTCTTTACTGAATTTCTTGCCGTCAACAGGCGGCAGTTTGAAATATAGGCACAATCCGGCGCGGAACTCACCTGAAAGCTTGATTTTCAGCTTGGCATCAGGATGGCTGATGGAAAACAAATACACCTGTTGGGCCATGATGTCAGGTGCATGCCGATCTGTACAAGAGATGTCCGACAAATCTACCACCCCCGCCTCGGACGCGGAGGCGTTTTCCAAACGAAGCCGGACCTCGTCCTCCAAGGAATCAACGGGCAACTCTCGCGAGGAAGTCTCAAGTTCCACCTCCTCCGCCCAGACAAATGACAATTGCTCATTATTTTTCTGCGGCTCACTGATTCTCTGAAACGCCTGAACAGCCTTGTTCAAATGTTCCGCCCATGAAAATTTCTGCAAGTCTTTACGACCATCTGGATATTTCCACTTCGTTGCCCATTGTTTTGCGAACGCGGCGACATCGCGCCACTCACGTCGCTCGCCTCTGAGGAAACATTGAAAGGCCTTTATCTCGACAACACCGTCAGACCCAAGTGTCGACTTGAGCATATCTCGCGTCGAAGGCTGCAGAAGATAAGAGAATTTCTCAACATCGTCGAAATCCCCCTGGGAATGCAGAAGTGCATTCGCCTTGTGGGTATTACCGCTGAGAAATGCGTAGCCTATGTGTGAATTGAGCCTCTTTGCGGCCTTTCGCAAATCGGCGGTACGCTCTCGAAAGGGAGATTTTGGAGGCTCAGAATGAGCCCGCTGGTGGATTGGTCGATCACTGACTTTTTGCATCACTACAGCCTTGTTGGGCAACAGTTCACGGGACGAATTTCCATTTCGCCAGCGTTGTGCCGGGCTCCATGGCCCCCTCTAAGTCGCACGCGCGCTCAAGGCGTTCCAAAGACTTTTGTCCTCGACGCTTCCGTGTCGGCTCAGCAAGGCGTCATTCGGCCGATGTGCCACGCACCTTGATCGCCCGGTTCATTTCCTCGAGCGTCACGGTGCGAGCCGCCTTGCCAAACATGCCTTTCAGTTCGGTGACAGAGTCGTTGGGCATGTCATCGAACTTCTTCGCCAGGAAATCCACCAGCGCCCTGACCCGCCCCGGCACGAAGCGGCCGCTCGGCAGCAGCGCGTGCAGCGGGTAAGGCTCGGTCTCCCACTCGGGCAGCAGCGGCACCAGCGCACCGCTGAGCAGGTCGCCGCGGATGTCGATCTGCGACTTCAGCAGCACCCCTGCCCCTGCCACCGCCCATTCGCGGGCCAGCGATGCATCGTCGACGGTGCGGTCGCCCTTGACCCGCACCTCGACCCAATGGCCGTCGCGGCCGAAGCGCCAGCCGCGGAAGTTGCGCCCGCCGCGGTCGAAGGTCAGGCAGTTGTGCTGCAGCAGGTCCTGCGGCACCTGCGGCGCGGCGTGCCGGCGCAGGTAGTCGGGCGATGCACACAGCACCGGCCGCGACGGCACCAGCAGCCGCGCGACCAGGCCCGAGTCGGCCGGCGTGCCGTAGCGCAACGCGACATCGACATCGTCGCGCACCACGTCCTTCGGGCGATCCCCGACCGACAGCGACAACTGCAGCCCGGGATGCGCCGCCAGGAACTCGCTGAACCACGGCAGCAGCGTCGTGCGCGTCAGGTCCGAAGGCGCGGCGACGCGCAAGCTGCCGACCAGCGCACCGCGCTCTTCCGTCACCTGCGACTCGCCCTCGGCCAGCAGCTCGAAGGCTCGCGTCGCATAGCCGAGCAGCGTCTGCCCTTGCGCCGTCAGCCGCATCGCGCGCGTCGAGCGCTCGAACAGCCGCGTGCCGAGCTGCGCCTCCAGCCGCTTCAGCATCGCACTGGCCGCCGCCGGCGTGACGCCGAGCGCCGCGGCGGCAGCCGTC
This sequence comes from Rhizobacter sp. P5_C2, assembly GCF_054049715.1. Lineage (NCBI taxonomy): Bacteria > Pseudomonadati > Pseudomonadota > Betaproteobacteria > Burkholderiales > Sphaerotilaceae > Rhizobacter > Rhizobacter sp. P5_C2. Next base: position 54,768 of record NZ_JBFULV010000003.1, read on the forward strand.
AGCGAGCCACCGCGCGCGGTCTGGATCAGCACGTCGAAGTCCGCGATATTGCCAACTTTCATTTGAAATTGATACTTTCTGAGCAGACTTATCAATCGATGCTTGCAATTCTAGAGTTCGAGCCTCACTCACTGGAAGCCCCATGAACCATTCGCAGACCTCTCTCACCGTTGCGTCCACGTCGATCGCCCGCGAAGCAGCGGCGCGCCTCATCGACGCCGCCCGCGCCGCCTGCCGTGACATCGGCATCGAAGCCACCATCGCCATCACCGATGCCGGCGGTCACCTGAAGGCACTGGACCGCACCGACAGCGCCCCGTTCCTGACCGTCGACGTCGCGATCGACAAGGCCTGGACGGCTGCGTCGTTCGGCCTCGGCACCCATGTGTGGAGCGACATCGTCAAGGACCCGGTCGTCGCGCAGCTCGCGCACCGGCCGCGGCTGGTCGCCGTCGGCGGTGGCTGCCCGATCGTCCACGACGGCCGCGTCGTCGGCGGCATCGGCATCTCCGGCGGCAACGCGCTGCAGGACCAGCAGGCGGCCGAGATCGCGCTGAAGGCCGTCGGCTTCGACGTCACGCAGGCCTGACCCGCATGCCACCCCGTCGCCACCTCGCGTCGATCGCCCTCGCGATGACGCTGCTCAATGCCCTGTCCGCCAGCGCCGAACCCGACCCAGCCACGGCCACCGCCGATTTCTTCGCGAAGATCACCGCGAAGGACCTCGACGCCGTCGCGCGCTACCTGCCCGCCGAGGGCTTCACCGAGACCGTGCCGGAGTCGAAGGAGCTGCTGCACCTGGATGCAAAAGCCTTCGACGGCCTGTTCAAGTCCGGCAGGCAGATCGACCTGCGCGTCGCCGACCTGACGCTGCAGAGCTTCGGCGACACCGCCCTCGTGACCGGCACGCGCCTGGGTGGTATCGGCGCGCCGGACAAGGCGCCGGCATCCGCACGGCTTGCGTTCACGATGCTGTGGACGCGCGCCCCATCCGGCTGGCAGCTGCGCCACCTGCACCTTTCGCCGCAACCCTGAGCAGCCTCAGCCCAGCGGTCTGCAGGCGATTCGGAAATCGACGTGGTAGTGCTCGTCGTGCCGCACCCACGCGCGGCCCTTCATGAAATTGACGTGCTCGCGCAGCCAGTCGCCGCGCGGTGTGGCCAGCAGCATCGGCAGGTACGGCGGATCGAAGATCACCATCGCGAGGCCCGCGCCGTGACGCCGTGCCGACTCCGCGAGCTGGAACAGGTGCTCCGCGATCGCCGCGAAGTCGATGCGCAGGCCGCCGAAGCGCCCCGCCGCATCGAATTCGATCGAATAGCCGAGCTTGTTCGTCACGCCCGTCGGCAGCGGCACCGACGCGCCGGCCGCATTGCGCACCGGCACGAAGAAGTCGACCGACAAGCCGTTCTGGTGGCTGCGGTGCGGCCGGATGCGGCCGCCTCCCGCCCAGCCGGTCTCGCCGTAGACGAACACCGTGCCGGGCAGTGCCGTCGCGAGCTGTGCATAGGCGTCGACGACGATGTCGCGCACGGCCGAGTGCACATGGGTGCGGCCGGCCGTCACGCCGAGCCGGCTGTAGGCCGAGAAGTTGGCACCATCCGTCGGCAGCGCAACGCCCTCCTCCAGCCGACCCTGGGCCACCGTGCCGAAGCAGCGGCTCGCCGCCCACGACGGCAGCGCGGCCGCCGATCCGCACAACACGAGCAGCGCCCGCCGTTGGAGGCGGCTCACGGCGGCAGCGCCTCGCTCTCGCCGCGCTGCCAGATCTCGTGCCGATGGATGCCGCCCTGCGCATCGACCGCCAGGTAGCCGACGTTCTGCGACTGCAGGAACGCCAGCGCGTCGCCCTGCAACAGCATCGCGATCGTCGTCAGCGCGCCGGCGGCCAGGCAGGCCGGCGCCACCACGCTGACCGACTGCCAGTGCGACACCGGCATGCCGCTTCGCGGGTCGAGGATGTGGCAGTAGCGCACGCCGTCCTGCTCGAAGAAGCGCTCGTAGTCGCCGCTGGTCGCGAGCGCGCCGTCGGCCAGGTCGATGCGGGCGATCAGCGAGCGCTCGTGCCGCGGATGCTGCACGCCGAGCACCCAGGGCCGGCCGTCGGGCCGCGGGCCGATCAGGCGGATGTCACCGCCCAGGTTGACCATGCCGTGGCGCACGCCGCGCGACTGCAGCAGCGTCGCGGCGCGGTCGGCCGCGTACTCCTTGCCGAAGCCGCCGAAGTCGAGCTCCATGCCGGCCATCGGCAGCTCGATGCGCCCGACCTGCCCCGGTCCGAGGCGCTGCCAGCGCAGCTTGCTCCAGCCGACACGCGGCAGCAGTTGCGCGAGCTGGCCGTCGGCCGGCTTGCGGCCGGCCTTGAAATCCCAGGCCTGGCGCAGCATGCCCGACGTGATGTCGAACAGCCCGCCGCTGCTCGCATGCAACTGCGCCGCGAAGTCGAGCAGGTCCGCCGTCTCGACGTCGACCTCGACCGGCTGCCCGCTGCCGGCCGCGGCATTGATGCGCGACACCACGCTCGCATCGCGGTAGCGCGAGAACTTCGATTCGATGCGCCGCACTTCGGCTATCGCCTCGCGCGCCAGCGGCTCGGCCTTCTTGCGACCGAGGCCGGCGATGCGGATCTCGCATTCGCAGGCCATCGCACCGAAGCCGAAGCCGAGGTCGTCGGCCTGCGCCTCGGCGCGCGCCGACATCGGGTGGAACACGGTGCTCACGTTCAGAATTTGCGGCTGATGCCGACCTGCACCATGCGCGCCTTGAACGGCTCCAGCCCCTTCGAGCCCTCGCCGCCGGCGCGCCACTCGCCGCGCTGCTGGTAGGCCTCGCCCTTCAGGTCGAAGGCCCACAGCGCGTCGACGGCCCATTGCAGCTTCAGCCCGAGCGTGAACGCACCGAAGGCCGACAGCCTCTGGTCCAGCGAGTTGTAGGCGTTCGCATCCCAGCCCACCGGAAAGGGCGCGCCAAGCGTCGTGTCGTACACCGGATCGGCGTAGAACGATGCGGCGCTCTGCGTGTAGTAGCGCAGCAGCGGTGTCAGGCTGACGCCGCCGCCGACCGGCTTCACCCATTCGAGCTGCAGCGTGCTCGCCTTGACCTGCCAGCTGTCGTTGTAGGCGCGGTAGCTGCTGCGCAGCGTGGAGCCATCTGCAGCGAAGTGGTGGTTCCAGCGCAGCAGAAGCGCGGTCTGGCGGCGCTCGCTGGGCCGCGCATCGAGCGCCTTGTACGGATCGTTCAGGTAGCCGGTGCTGCGGCTGTGCGTCAGGTTGGCCTGCACCAGGTCGTCGCCGGTGACGGCCTGCGTGACGCCGACGATGAAATCGTTGGTGCGCTTGCGCTGGTCGGCGACGTTGCCGTCGTAGCCGCCGTCGGTCGGGTCGATCTTGTCGCCGGCATGGCCGAAGCCGGCATTCCAGGTGGTGTTGTTGTCGTCGCTGGCCAGCGTACCGGCCAGCGAGAACGCGCGCGACAGGTAGTCGTGCTCGGTCGAGTACGCGCCGCCGAGCGACACCGATGCGCGCTGGAAGTAGCGCGTCACCTTCAGCTCGCCGGCCTTGCGCTCGTCGTCCATCGTCGACGCACCGGACACGTTGCTGTGGTAGCGCGGCGTCGCGCCGGACACGTGGTCCACCGTGGCGGTCGCCTCCAGGCCCCAGTCGCGGCCGATGGGTGCGACGAGCAGGAACGACGGCGAGTTCACCGTGACGCGTTTCCAGCCGGGCTGCGAGTCCTGGTAGTTCAGGAAGCGCAGGCCGACCAGGCCTTGCTCGGGGGCGTTCTCGGCGCGTGCTGACACATGTACGACGCCGGGCAGGGCCATCGCGGCGAGCACGAGGGGGCCGAAGGAAGCGTTCTTCAATTGCATCCGCAGCCTCCACCACCCACGCCGTAGCCGCCGGACGCGTTCTCCTTGCTGGTGTAGATGTGCTGCTCGAAGCGCTGCTCGAGCGCATCGCCGCCCATCGTCATCTCGGGCTTGGCGAGGTTGCCTTTTTCCCAGGCCTTGGGCGGTTCGTAGTTGGCGCAGCCGGCCATCACGCCGAGGCAGGCCGCCAGCATCGCGATTGCGGATTTGCGCATCTCGGTCTCCGGTGTTCGCGCGACTTTAACTGCCCCTGCGTGGAACGCTTCATGCATGCCGCAGCCCACCGTTTGAACGCTGGAGGATCGCGATGCTGGACAGCACCACCACGAAGTTCTCACACGTGAAGCCGGGCGACACCGCCTGGCGCAGCGACGGGCTGCGGGATTTCTTCCTGTACCGCGACCTCGGCGTCGAGCAGGCCACGCACGGCCGGGTGCTCGCGCAGCTCGTCAAGGCCAACCTGGCACCCGAAAAGGGCACTGGCTGGCACCGTCATGAGGCGGAGTTCCACATCGTCATCATGACCAAGGGCTGGGCGAAGTTCATGTACGAGGACCGCGAGACGCTGGTCTCGGCCGGCGACTGCGTGCACCAGCGCCCCGGCATCGTGCATTACCTGTTCGACTACTCGCCCGACATGGAGTACATCGAGATCGTCGGGCCGTCGGACTTCACGTCGATCGACATGCCGGCGCCGTGCGAGGTGCCCGCCGTGACGCCCTGGACGCGCGCCTAGAACTCCATGTCGAGTTCTTCGATGTCGTCGGGTTCGGCCTTCGCCGCCGTGATCCACTCCTTCATCTCCGGCATCGCCATGATGGTCTGGCAGTACAGGATGCAGGGCTTGTTCAGCTTGACCCCGTAGGTCACGAAGCGCGTGGCGACCGGCGCGTACATCGCGTCGGCCATCGTGCGCTGCGCACCGAACAAATACGGGCCGGCGTACAGCTCGAGGCACTCGGTCCAGATCTCGGTGATGCGGTCGATGTCCGGCTGCGCACCGGCCCAGATCTTGTGCCCCGGGTGGTGCGCCTTCAGGTTCATCGGCAGCGAGCTGCGCAGGTTCGCGAAGCCCGAGTTCATCTCGCCGCTGACCGAGCGGCAGTGCGCGCGCGCGATGCGGTCCTTCGGCATCAACCCGGCACCCGGCTTGATCTCGTCGAGGTACTGCGCGATCGCCAGCGTGTTCCACACCTTCGCGCCCTCGTGCGTCAGGCAGGGCACGCGGATCGACGGCGCGAGCAGCAGCAGCTCCTTGCGCGCATCGGCATCGTCGGGCGACACCATCACCTCGTCGAAGTCCAGCCCCGCGAAGCGCGCCAGCAACCAGCCGCGCAGCGACCACGACGAGTAGTTGCGGCTGCTGAGCGTCAGCGTCGCCTTCGCGGTGGCCGGCTCCGCCTTCTTCGGTGCGGGCTTGGCGGCAGGCTTCTTCGCGGCGACGGTCGACATGCGGGGTCTCCGAAACCACGCGGCGGGGCGGCGTGTCGGCAGTGGTCTTGCAAGCGCTGTGCCACGGGCTGGCGCGCAAGTTGCTGGCTCTCCAATGCGCGCCACCGCGCGCAGGAGAACCCATGATGTACCAGGCTTACCAGGCCCATGCCGACATGATGTGGCCGCTGCAGACGCTGGCCCGCACTGCGCTGCCGATGCTGCAGGACCCGAGCTTCGGCTGGGCCGCGTGGGCCCCCAACCGCAAACTCGCAGCCGCCTGCGAGTTGATGGGCCTGGCCCAGGTCACGCACCACCGCCCGGCGTTCGGCATCGACAGCGTGCTGGTCGCCGGCGAGCCGGTGGCCGTCACCGAGGAGGCCGCGCTGGTCACGCCGTTCGCGACGCTGCTGCACTTCCGCAAGGAAACCGCAGTGCCGCAGCCGCGGGTGCTGATCGTCGCGCCGATGTCTGGCCACTTCGCGACGCTGCTGCGCGACACCGTGCGCACGATGCTCGCCGACCACGACGTCTACATCACCGACTGGCACAACGGCCGCGAGATGCCGCTGGAGGCCGGCCCGTTCGGGCTCGACGAGTACACGCAGCACCTGATCGATTTCCTCGCGGCGATCGGCGAGGGCGCGCACCTGATGGCGATCTGCCAGCCCTGCGTGAGCGCGCTGAGTGCCGTCGCGATCATGTCGGAAGACCGCCACCCGGCCACGCCGCTGAGCCTGACGCTGATGGCCGGGCCGATCGATTGCCGCATCAGCCCGACCGAGGTCAACAAGCTCGCGACGACGCAGGACATCGCCTGGTTCGAGAAGAACCTGATCGGCACCGTGCCGTGGCGCTACCCCGGCGCCGGCCGGCGCGTCTACCCGGGCTTCGTGCAGCTGACTGCGTTCATGAGCATGAACAAGGAGCGCCACATCAACGCCTTCAAGGCCTACTACGAGAACCTGGCGCACCCCGAGCCCGATGAAGACCAGCTGAAGCAGGCCGCCGCGACGCGCCATTTCTACGAGGAGTACTTCGCGGTCGCCGACCTGCCGGCCGAGTTCTACCTCGAGACGGTGCGGCTGGTGTTCCAGGAGTACGCGCTCCCACTGGGCCAGCTCAGGTTCCGCGGCCGCCCGGTCAACCCGGCCGCGATCCGCCGCACCGCCCTGCTGACGGTCGAAGGCGAGCGCGACGACATCTGCGCGCCCGGCCAGACACTGGCCGCGCAGGACCTGTGCAGCGGGCTGCGGCCCTACATGCGCACGCACTACGTGCAGGCCGGCGTCGGCCACTACGGCGTGTTCAGCGGCCGGCGCTGGCAGAACCACATCTACCCGGTCGTGCGCGACGTGATCCACGTCTCGCGCTAGCCGGCGTCGATGCTCCCGGGCGGGGCTAGAATCCGCGCTTCACCCGTCATTGGGGAGTAGCCGCCCTGCAGCACCTGCAGGGGCTTGCGTCAACACACTTGGCCCCACCGGCCATGGCGCAGGCAGCAGCGACCACGTCGCCCGCCTGGCAAGACCGATGACCGTGCTGCCTCCGGAAGGGCCGGGGTCGCGGCGCGGTCATTGCGTCCACCGGCCCCGGAAAATCCTCTCCATGGAAGCCTTCCTCGTCTCGACCGGTGCCGTCGCGCTCGGCGAAATCGGCGACAAGACCCAACTGCTGGCGCTGCTGCTGGCCGCCAAGTTCCGCCGCCCGGTGCCGATCATCCTCGGCATCCTGGTCGCGACGCTCGTGAACCATGCGCTGGCCGGTGCGGTCGGCACCGCGATCGCGGCCTGGCTCGGGCCTGACACGCTGCGCTGGATCATCGGCGGGTCGTTCATCGCGATGGCCGCGTGGATGCTGATCCCCGACAAGATCGACGAGGACGACGGCACGCCGCAGCGCTTCGGCGTGTTCGGCACCACGGTGATCGCGTTCTTCCTCGCCGAGATGGGCGACAAGACGCAGATCGCGACCGTCGCGCTGGCCGCGCGCTATGCCGACCTCACCGCGGTGGTGGCCGGCACGACGCTCGGGATGATGCTGGCCAACGTGCCGGCGGTGCTGCTGGGGCACAAGGCAGCGACGAAGCTGCCGCTCGGGCTGGTCCACGGCATCGCGGCGGTGATCTTCGCGGTGCTGGGGCTGCTGACCTTGTTCAACGTCGGGCGCTTGTTCTGATCGCTCCTGACTACTTGGCGACGAGGTCACCGGACGGCAGCGCCGGCGTCTCGTCGTGCGCCGGCGCGGGTTTGCGCTCGCGCACCAGGTACGAGTAGACGACCGGCACCACGATCAGCGTCAGCAGCGTCGACGTGATCACCCCGCCGATGATCGCCCGCCCCATCGAGGCCTGGATCTCGCCGCCCTCGTCGAGCGCCAGCGCCAGCGGCAGCATGCCGAACACCATCGCCGCCGTCGTCATGATGATCGGGCGCATCCGCACCAGCCCGGCCTGCAGCAGCGCGTCGGCCATGCCCAGGCCCGCCTTGCGGCCGTGGTTCGTGAAGTCGACCAGCAGGATCGCGTTCTTCGTCACCAGCCCCATCAGCATCACCAGCCCGATCATCGAGAACAGGTTCAGCGTCGAGCGCGTCACCCACAGCGCGAGCATCACCCCCAGCAGCGCCAGCGGCAGCGACACCATGATCGCGATCGGCTGCAGGAAGCTGCCGAACTGCGAAGCCAGCACGATGTAGATGAAGATGACCGCGGCCACCAGCGCCAGCAGGATGCCGCTCAGGGCCTCGGCCTGGTCCTTGGTCTGTCCGCCCACGTCGAAGCGGTAGCCCGGCGGCAGCTGCGTCTCCTTGACGATCTTCTGCACGTCGGCGCCCACGTCGCCGCTCGGGCGGCCCTGCGTGCCGGCGTAGATGGCCTGGCGGCGCTGCAGGTCCTGGCGCTTGATCACCAGCGGGTTCACCACCGGCACGATGTCGGCCACGCGCGACAACGCGATCGGCGTGCCGTCCTTCGCATACGCCACCGGCAGGTTGTCGAGCTGCGTGATGTTCTCGCGCGAGGCCTGCGGCAGCCGCAGTTCCACGTCGACCTGCTCGCCGTCGGGCGAGGTCCACCAGGTCGCGACATCGCCGTTCACGTAGCTGCGCAGGCTGGCCGCCAGCTGGCTGGTGGTCAGGCCCAGCTCGCGCACCGCATCGGGCTTCAGCCGCACCGCATAGGCCGGCAGGCCGGGCTTCACCGAGGTCGTCAGGTCGGCGATGCCCTTGACCTTGGCGACCTTGTCGGCGAGGCGCTGCACCTCGGTCTCGAGCACCTGCGGATCGGGCCCGAGCAACGCGACGTAGATCGGCTGCTGGCCGACCGTGATCTCGATGCCGGGGATCGGCTTCAGCGCCTCGCGCATCGCCGCCTCGATATCGCTCTGCTTGCGCTTGCGCTCGTGCGGCTTCACCAGCTGGATGGCCAGCGTGGCCGAGTTGCGGCTGCCGTTGCCGGTGTCGCCGATGGTGGTCGAGGTCAGGCGCACCTCGCTCATGCCGCGGATCACCTGCTCGACCTGCGCCAGCTTCGCGCTCGCGCGCGGCAGGCTGGTGCCCACCGGCAGCGTCACGTTCAGCTGGATGTAGCTGTTGTCGGCGTCAGGGATGAACTCGCTGCCGATCTGCGTCGACAACGCGATCGCCAGCACGAAGCTGCCGACCGCCCCCCAGCCGACCAGGCCGCGCGGCGTCAGCGTGACCAACCGGAGGCGGCGCGGCTGCGACTTGTCGCGCTGGCCCGCTGCATCGAAGGGGCGGCCCCAGGCCGGGATCGGCGGCACGACCACCCGGTAGCGCCTGCCCGAGAACACCCAGCGGATCGTGCGCTCGTAGACGACGTGCAGCACGTCCATGCCGCGGTCGGTCCAGCGCATCAGGTGGCCGAGCACCGGCAGCTTCGCGAGGCGGTTGGTCGGCGGGTCTCGCCAGATGCTGGACAGCATCGGATCGAGCGTGAAGCTGACGAACAGCGACACCAGCACCGCCACCGCCACCGTGACGCCGAACGGGAAGAAGAACTTGCCGATGATCCCCTTCATGAAGGCCACCGGCACGAACACCGCGCAGATCGCGAAGGTGGTGGCCATCACCGCCAGGCCGATCTCCTCGGTGCCCTCGCGTGCGGCCTGCACGTGGCTCTTGCCCATGTGCACGTGGCGCACGATGTTCTCGCGCACCACGATCGCGTCGTCGATCAGCAGCCCGATGCACAGGCTCAGCGCCATCATCGTCATGAAGTTCAGCGTGAAGCCGAACGCATACACCGCGATGAACGACGAGATCACCGCGATCGGCAGCGTGAGGCCGGTGATCACCGTGCTGCGCCAGCTGTGCAGGAACAGGAAGACGATCGCGATCGTCAGCAGCGCGCCTTCGACCAGCGTGTGCTTGACGCCCGACAGGCTGCGCTCGACCCAGTCGCTGTCGGCATACACCAGCCGCAGCTCGACGCCGGGCGGCAGGCTCTTGCGCAGCTCCTCGGCCGCCTCCTTGATGGCGGCGCCGGTCTCGACGATGTTGGCGTCCTGCTGCTTGTAGACCTGGAACGAGATCGCCGGCACGCCGTCGACGCGTGACAGCGAATCGGGCTCGCGCTCGCGCTCGACCAGCTCGCCCAGGTCGGCCAGCCGCACCACCATGTTGTTGCGCGATGCGACCACCACGTCGGCGAAGCCCTTGGCGTCGCGCACCTTGCCCTCGACGCGCACGATCGCGTCTTCCTTCGGGCTGCTGAGCAGGCCGACCGGCATGTCGGCGTTGGCGCGCTGCAGCGCGGCCGACACGTCGGCCGGCGTCAGCTGGTAGGCGCGCAGGCGCTGCGGGTCGAGGTCGATGCGCACCTGGCGCACCGTCATGCCGCCGACGTCGACACGGGCGACGCCGGACGAGCGCTCCAGCCGCTTGCGCACGATCTGGTCGGCCAGCAGCGAGAGTTCGCGCGCGCTGCGGTCGGGCGCCAGCAGCGACAGGTAGACGGTGGGCTGCGCGTTGTCGCCGTCGAAGCGCGAGACGAACGGCGTCTTCGCGTCGCGCGGAAACGCCGGCTGCACCGCCGCGACCTTGTCGCGCACGTCCTGCACCGCACGCGCCATGTCGGCGCTGAGCTGGAATTCGACGACCGTCTCGCTGCGGCCCTCGAAGCTGTTCGAGCGGATCATCTTCACGCCGGCGATGCCGTTCAGCGCCAGCTCGATCGGCCGGGTGAGTTCGGTCTCGATCGCATCGGGCGAGGCGCCCGGGTAGGCGACGCTGACGAACACGATCGGCGGCGAGATGTCGGGCAGGCGCTCGACGCGCAGCTGGCTGTACGAGAACAGGCCGAGCACGCACAGCGCGGCCATGATCATCGTCGCGAAGACGGGGTTGTTGATGGAGACGCGGGTGAACCACATGGCGGTCTGTCTCCGGAACTCAGGAACGGGCGGCCGCGGCCGAGGCGGCGCTGGCGGCCTTCGGCGCCGTGCGCTGCGTGACGATCTTCGCCGGCTGGCCTTCGCGCAGGTTGTCGAAGCGCGCCCCGAGCACCTGGCTGTCGGCCGCGAGGCCCTTGCTGATCTCGATGCGGTCGCTGGCGGCGTCCTTGCGGCCGGTGATCACGATGCGGCGCACCAGCGCGTCTTTCTCGAGCGTCCAGACGAAGTCCTGGCCCGAGGCCTGGCCGACGGCGCTGATCGGCAGCGTGAGGCGCGGCGCGTCATCGGGCAGCACCACGTGGGCCTGCGCGTACTGGCCGGCGCGGAACAGCTCCTGGCGGTTGTCCAGCACCACGACCACGCCGATCGCGCGCGTGCCGGCTTCGGCCGCGGGAGCGATGCGGTCGATGCGGCCCGGCACCGGCTTGCCCTGCCCTTCGACCTGCACCTGCACCGGCTGCCCGGGCTTCAGCAGCGACACCTCGTGCGTGCCGACGGTGCCGGCCAGTTCGAGCGTCGACAGGTCGACCACCGTCAGCAGCTGCTGCTCGGGGCTGACCTTCTCGCCGGGCACCACATGGCGCTTGCCGACGATGCCGGAGATGGGGGCGACCAGCGCCGCTTCCTTGACGCCGACGCGCGAGGTGGCGAGCTGCGCCTGCGCCGACTTGAGCTGGGCGCGCGCCGCGTCGAGCCGGGCCTGCGACGACTGCAGCGCGGTCGACGAGATGAAGTTCTGCGCCGACAGGCCGACGTTGGCGGCATGCGTGCGTTCGGCCTCGATCAGCGCGGCCTGGGCCGACTCGACCGACGCGGAGCGGTCGGCGACGCGGCTCTGCAGGTCGGCCAGGTCGATGTCGCCGAGCAGCTGGCCGGCCTTGACGCGGCTGCCTTCGGCCACCTTCAGTTCGAGCAGCGTGCCGGTCGCCTTGGCGCGGATCACCGCGGTGCGCGGCGCGACCAGGGGGCCGGAGAACTCGATCACCAGCGGCATCGCGAGCTGCTTGGGCTGCACGACCTCGGAGGCGACGAACTCGAGCGCGACGGGCGCCGCATCCTTCTTGGCCGCGGCCGCCTTCGAGCTGCTGGTGAGGCCGGGCACCAGCGCCAGCGCGAGGCCGACGACGGCCACCGCGCCGACCGCGCCGACCGCGCCGCCCACCCAGAGTCTGCGCCGGGAGGTCCGTGATGATCCTCCGCCCACCGGCTGCAGCCCGTGTGGGGCCGCGCCGTGATCGTTGTGTGCTGTATTCATGGGCGGGAGTTTAGGTTCGGCCCCCACCGGTCTGACAAGGTCTGCGACAGACTGCAGATTGGGGGGGCCGAGCAGTGAACCAGCCCGACGAATTGGTGGAACTTTGCGACGAACTGCGGCTCAGCCGCGACGGATCACTGATGGCCGGCGATCGGGTGCGGCTCGTAGCCTTCGCCGAGCGCCTGCAGTTCGTCCGCTGACAACGACAGCTCGGCCGCCGCCACCGCCTCGTCGAGCTGCGGCAGCTTGCTCGCGCCAATGATCGGGGCGGTGACGCCCGGCTGGTGCAGCAGCCACGCGTAGGCCAGCGTCGCCGGACTGACGCCGCGCTGCGCGGCCAGGGCCTTCAGCCGGTCCACCGTCTTGAAGTCGCTGTCGCGGTAGTACAGGTTCTGCGCGATGTTGTCGGTCTGCGCCCGCGCGGTCGCACCACCGGCCTTGTCATCGCGGGCCCGGTTGCCGGCCAGGAAGCCCCGCGCCAGCGGGCTCCACGGGATCAGGCCCACGCCCTGGTCGCGGCACAGCGGGTTCATTTCGCGCTCTTCCTCGCGGTAGGCCAGGTTGTAGTGGTTCTGCATGCTGATGAACGGCGTCCAGCCGTGGCGGCGCGCGGTCTCCTGCATCTTCGCGAACTGCCAGGCCCACATCGAACTCGCCCCCAGGTAGCGCACCTTGCCGGCCTTCACCAGGTCGTGCAGCGCCTCCATCGTCTCCTCGACCGGCGTGTCCGGGTCGAAGCGGTGGATCTGGTAGAGATCGATGTAGTCGGTCTTCAGGCGGGCGAGGCTCGCGTCGACCGCATGGAAGAGCCGCTTGCGGCTCAGGCCATGGAGGTTGGGCGGCGCCTTGTCGAAGGCAGTGGCCGCGTTGCGGTATTCCATCTCGACCAGGTAGTAGGCCTTGCTGGCGATGACGACCTCGTCGCGCCGGCAGAACTCGCGGACGAAGCGGCCGGTCAACACCTCGCTCTCGCCGGAGGAGTACATGTCGGCGGTGTCGAAGAAGTTGATGCCGAGCTCGACGGCCCGCTTCACGAGCGGCCGGCTCGCGGCCTCGTCGAGCACCCAGGGCCGCCAGTCTGGGCGGCCGTAGGTCATCATGCCGAGCGCGATGCGCGACACCTGCAGGCCGCTGCGGCCGAGTCGAGTGGTTTTCATCGGCGCAAGCGTAGCGCCTGGGGGCCGGCCTTCAATGCAGGTGGGGCATTCAACGCGTGTGCGACAGCATCCATTGGTAGATGTTGTGGCCGCTCTCGACCTGGGTCGCCGGATCGTAGGTGCGCGTCCACGAGTCGTGGCCGACACCCGGGTACAGCGTCAGCTTCGCCGCCGGATTGACCGCGTTGGCGCAGGTGTAGCCATCGGCGGTGGTCGCCTTGTTCAGCTTGTCGACCCAGCCCTGCGACAGCGCCGGCAGCACCGTCGTGTCGGCGGTGCCATGGAACGCGAACACCGGCAGGTTGCCGGCGACCATCGCATTGCAGATGCCGCTGTTCGCCCCCTTCGGATCGGCCGCGCCGGCGATCGGCACCAACGCGGCGATCTGCGATGCCCACGAGGTCTTCGGCGACGAGCCAGCCACCGACGCGGTCGCCAGGCTCCAGGCCGCACCGCCACCCATCGACAGCCCGGTCACGTAGATGCGCTGCGGATCGACCCGGTAGGTCTTGATCGCGTGCGCCAGCATGCCGGCGGTGTCGTTGCCGTCCCACCAGCCGCGGCTGTTCTGCGGCGACACGACGATGAAGCACTCGCGGCCGGTCGGCATGTCGAAGCACATCTCGTTGTTCGCGGCGATCAGCTTCGGCGGGCCGTGGCGCTTCACGGTGTCGAGCTGCGAGCCGTCGGCCGCACCGGTCTCGCCGGCACCGTGGAAGAACACGATCAGCGGATAAGTCTTTCCGCTGGTCGCGTAGTCGGCCGGCAGATATTCCCAATACCAGACCGGCAGCTTGCCGTCGAGCGAGGTGAAGCTCTTCTTGAGCTGGCGCTCGGAGGCCTTGGTGGCCGGCACCGCGACCGTCACGGTCACCGTGCTGCTGGTCGTCGCGTTGCCGGCGGCGTCGCGCGCAATGGCCTTGAAGACGTGGCTGCCGTTGTCGGCGGCACCGAGCGAAACCGTGGCGCTGTTCGAATTTCCGGCGTCGGCGGCCAGCTTGACGCCGCCGTCGTAGAACTCGACCGCGGTGACGGCCACGTTGTCGCTGGCACTGGCCGTCAGCTTGACCGTGCCGGCCGCGATGAGATTGAGCTTGTCGGCCGCGATCGCGACGGTGGGAGCCTGCGTGTCGGCATTGGCGCTGGGCGGCGGCGTGTCCGCGGGCGCGCTACTGTCGTCACTGTTGCCACCGCAGGCGGCCAGCAACAGGCAGACGGTGAAGGCTGTCGCAAGACCCGAACGCAGCTTCATGGCATGAACTCCCTGGTGACACCCGGCCAGCATGTGCAAGCCCCGCGCCCGGACTTCCAGACCGCTTTCCGACGCTTCTGCCGCAACACCCCGTCACAACACTGCCGGAACCCGTAGTCCGGATGCCAATCCGGGATCGCCCCGTCAAATCTTCGGCGTCTCGACCCGCACGTCCCCGCACTGCGCCCGGTGCCGCAGCGCGTGGTCCATCAGCACCAGCGCCAGCATCGCCTCGGCGATCGGCGTCGCCCGGATGCCGACGCACGGGTCATGCCGACCATGCGTCTGCACGACGGTCGGATGGCCTTGCAGGTCGATCGAATCGCGCGGGCTGTGGATGGAACTGGTCGGCTTGATCGCGATGTTGACGGTGATGTCCTGGCCGGTGCTGATGCCGCCCAGCACGCCGCCGGCGTTGTTGGTGCGGAAGCCTTGCGGCGTCAGCTCGTCGCCATGCTGCGTGCCACGCTGCGCGACGCTCGCGAAGCCGGCGCCGATCTCGACCCCCTTGACCGCGTTGATGCCCATCATCGCGTAGGCGATGTCGGCGTCGAGCTTGTCGAACAGCGGCTCGCCCAGCCCGACCGGCACCTGCGTCGCCTCGACGCGGATGCGCGCGCCGACCGAATCGCCGGACTTGCGCAGCGCATCCATGTAGGCCTCGAGTTCGGCGATCTTCGATGCGTTGGCCGCGAAGAACGGGTTGTCGGGGATGTGCTGGTGGCCTTCGAACGGAATCTCCAGGTCGCCGAGCTGCGTCATGTAGCCCCGGAACGAGGTGCCGTACTGCGCCTTCAGCCATTTGCGCGCGACCGCGCCGGCCCCGACCATCGGCGCGGTGAGCCGGGCCGACGAACGCCCGCCGCCGCGCGGGTCGCGGATGCCGTACTTGTGCCAGTAGGTGTAGTCGGCGTGGCCGGGCCGGAAGGTCTGCAGGATGTTGCCGTAGTCCTTGCTGCGCTGGTCGGTGTTGCGGATCAGCAGGCAGATCGGCGTGCCGGTGGTCTTGCCCTCGTAGACGCCGGACAGGATCTCGACCGCATCCGGCTCGTTGCGCTGCGTCACGTGGCGCGAGGTGCCCGGGCGCCGGCGGTCCAGCTCGGGCTGGATGTCGGCCTCGCTGAGTTCCATCCCCGGCGGGCAGCCGTCGATCACGCACCCGATGGCCGGCCCATGCGACTCGCCGAAGTTGGTGACGCGAAACAGGGTGCCGAGGGTGCTGCCGGACATGGGGGCCTTGTGGACGGAAATCGAAATCGGAGAAAGGGCAAGAGACGCCGACACATCGTGACGCGAAGGCGGACTTGAAGTTTAAGGGCTCGTCCCTTGGGAGCGCAGCACCAGGCTTCAAGAGGGAAATCGTTGCTGTTTCAGCAATGCCGACTTGCCGCACACGGGGTTTTTCCCGATCAGGGACAACCCTAGCATTCGATCCCAAGACGCAGCACCGGTCGGTGCCTGCCACGCGGTCGGTGTGTGACGCGTGCCTGTGGGACAAGGGGTCCGCCTACTGATCGGAGAGAATCGCATGAAGTTCGCCACCTTTGCCGTGACCGCGATGGCGCTGGCCGCCTCGGCTGCCGCCAACGCGCAAGACGCACAACAATCCACCACCAACGTGACGCTGTACGGCGTCGCCGACGCCTACGTGCAGATCGCCAACGGCGCGGCCAACCTGAGCCGCGTGCAGTCCGGCGGCCTGCAGGGCTCGCGCTTCGGCCTGCGCGTCACCGAAGACCTCGGCGGCGGCCTGCGTGCCCTGGCCGTGCTCGAGAGCGGCGTCAACATCGACGATGGCACCAACGGCCAGAACGCCTTCTGGGGCCGCCAGTCGTACGTCGGCCTCGGCTCGGCGCAGCTCGGTACCCTGACGCTGGGTCGCCAATACGGCAGCGTCTACAACCTGTCGAGCGACTTCAGCGAGTTCTCGAACGTCTCCACCGGCGCCAGCACGGCCGTGATCGGCGGCTTCGGTGGCTACGAGCCGGTGCGCGGCGGCACCACCTACAGCGCCACCGGCAACGGCGGCCCGGCCCGCATCAACAACTCGGTCAAGTACGAGTCGCCCACCTTCGCCGGCTTCAAGGCCGGTGCGCTGTGGGGCTTCGGTGAAACCACCGGCGCCACCAACGACCAGCGCACTGCCGACGTCTATGCCCGCTACAGCGGCTACGGCTTCGATGCGATGGTCTCGTTCGTCGACGACAAGCAGGACCTGACCTCGCAGGACGTGCGCACGACCTCGGGCGCGGTCGGCTACACCTACGGCGACTGGCACGGCACTGCCGGCGTGATCGCGGTGAACGACCGCAGCGCGGTGGATGCCGATGGCCAGGGCTTCTGGGTCGGTGGCGACTACCGCTTCGGTGCGAACACGGTGCGTGCGCAGTTCGTCGAGAACAAGGCGAAGAACGTCAACGAAGGCACCACCAAGGCCTTCGGCGTCGGCTACCAGTACGACCTGTCGAAGCGCACGGCGCTGTACAGCGCGGTGACCCGCTTCAAGAACGAGGGTGACGGCTACGGCAACCGCTGGGCCAGCGCCGTCCCGGCCGGCCTGACGACCGCCGACGACCGTGACATCACGGAATTCACCGCAGGCATCCGCCACAGCTTCTGATGACCCACCCCCGAGGCGCTCACGCGCCTCCCCCTCAAGGGGGCGCCGCCAGCGGCCCGGCAAAGCCGGCTCCGCGGCGGCCGCTGGGGCGGGCTTCGCTGAACGCTCGGCCGCAATAGAAAAGCCCGCTCATCACGAGCGGGCTTTTTTTCTTGGTGGTCGCAGAGGTACTCTCGTCGTACCGCCTCGCCAGCCAACGGGAGCGAGCAACCTGACTCGGAGACATGCAATGAAAATGATGCCCACGCCCTCCAGTCAGCAGTTCGATGAAGGACGGACCGGCGCAACGACCACAACGTCGAGAGATCCGGTCGTGAAGCGCAGAACACCTCTCCACGTGCCGACCTCTGAGGACCGCCGTCAAGCGCCGATGAGCAAGTCCATCGTCGAACTTCTCGCCATGCCCGACGGAGCCGAGGTCGACATCGAAGCCGTTCGCCTGAACCTCACCGTCAAGCCAGCAGAGTTTGATTGACCGTCAGACCCCAGTACACCGAGCACTGCAGCCGAGCGTCCAGCAAGGCGGCCCCAGCGGACGCCGCGGAACCGGCTTTGCCGGGCCGCTGGCGGCGCCCCCTCAAGGGGGAGGCGCGCCAGCGCCTCGGGGGTGGGTCAATTCGCAGGGACCTGATCTTCGACCGGCCAGTCGCGGATATACGCCTTCAGCATCCGGTTCTCGAAATCCTGGCTGTCGACCACCGCCTTCGCGACGTCGTAGAACGAGATCACGCCCATCAGCGTGCGCTGCGTCATCACCGGCATGTAGCGGGCGTGGCGCTCGAGCATCATGCGGCGCACCTCGTCGATCTCGGTCTCGGGCGTGCAGGTGAGCGGATGGTCGTCCATCACGGTGCGCACGATGGTCGTGCCGACCGTGCCGCCGTTGCCGACCACGGCCAGGATGACCTCGCGGAAGGTCAGCATGCCGGCCAGGTCGCCGTGCTCCATCACCACCAGGGACCCGATGTCGCGCTCGGCCATCGTGCGCACGGCGTGGGCCAGCGGCTGATCGGGCGAGACAGTGAACAGCGTGCCGCCCTTGACACGCAGGATGTCTGCGACTTTCATGGGGTCCTCTCCTTGGGGTGTGTCGGGCCAATATAGCCCACAATTCTTCACAACAACATCCCCGCTGACACCGATCCGGTGCCCGCCGCCCCCGAGGAGACTGCATGCCCGGCCCATCCGACCCCGGCTTCGACACGCTCGCGCTGCACGCAGGCGCCGGCCCCGACCCTGCCACCGGCGCCCGTGCCGTGCCGATCCACCTGAGCACCAGCTTCGTGTTCGAGAACAGCGACCATGCCGCGGCGCTGTTCAACATGGAGCGCTCGGGCCACGTCTACAGCCGCATCTCGAACCCGACCACCGCGGTGCTGGAAGAGCGCGTCGCGGCGCTCGAAGGCGGCGCCGGCGCGATCGCGACCGCCAGCGGCCAGGCCGCGCTGCACCTGGCGATCTGCACGCTGGCCGGTGCCGGCTCGCACATCGTCGCGAGCAGCGCGCTGTACGGCGGCTCGCACAACCTGCTGCACTACACGCTGGCACGCTTCGGCATAGCCACCACCTTCGTGCGCCCCGGCGACATCGACGGCTGGCGCGCGGCGATCCGCCCCACGACGCGCCTGCTGTTCGGCGAGACCGTCGGCAACCCCGGGCTGGACGTGCTCGACATCCCCACCGTCAGCGCGATCGCGCACGAGCACGGGCTGCCGCTGCTGGTCGACTCGACGCTGACCTCGCCGTGGCTGATCCGCCCGTTCGACCACGGCGCCGACCTCGTCTACCACTCGGCCACCAAGTTCCTCAGCGGCCACGGCACGGTGATCGGCGGCGTGCTGGTCGACAGCGGGCAGTTCGACTGGGAGGGGTCTGGCCGATTCCCGGAATTGACCCGCCCCTACGACGGCTTCCACGGCATGGTGTTCAGCGAGGAGAGCACCGTCGGTGCCTTCCTGCTGCGCGCCCGTCGCGAGGGCCTGCGCGACTTCGGCGCCTGCATGAGCCCGCACACCGCCTGGCTGATCCTGCAGGGCGTCGAGACGCTGTCGCTGCGGATGGAGCGCCACATCGCGAACGCGCGCAAGGTGGTCGGCTTCCTGGCCGCCCACCCGATGGTCGCGCGCGTCGGCCACCCCGAGCTGCCGACCCACCCCGACCACGAACTCGCCAAGCGCCTGCTGCCGCGCGGCAGCGGCTCGGTGTTCAGCTTCGACCTGAAGGGCCAGCGCGCGCAGGGCCGCGCCTTCATCGAGGCGCTGAAGGTGTTCTCGCACCTGGCCAACGTCGGCGACTGCCGCTCGCTGGTGATCCACCCGGCGACGACCACGCACTTCCGCATGGACGATGCCGCGCTCGCGCAGGCCGGCATCACGCAGGGCACGATCCGGCTGTCGATCGGCCTGGAAGACGCCGACGACCTGATCGACGACCTGTCGCGCGCGCTGCGGGCGGCACAGAAGGCGGGTGGCGCATGAAGCTCGAGGTACAGGGCCGCGCGGCCTTCGTCTACACCGGCGGCAAGCCGCTCGACGCCTCGTTGCCGGCGCTGGTGTTCGTGCACGGCGCGATGCACGACCACAGCGTGTGGGGGCTGCAGACGCGCTACCTGGCCCACCACGGCCGCGCGGTGCTGGCGCCCGACCTGCCCGGCCACGGCCGCAGCGAAGGCCCGGCGCTCGCAAGCGTCGAGGCCTTCGCCGACTGGCTGCTCGCGCTGCTGGCCGCGGCCGGCATCGAGCGCGCGACGCTGGTCGGCCACAGCATGGGCTCGCTGATCGCGCTCGAGGCCGCTGCCCGGCTCGGCGAGCGCGCGACCGGGCTGGTGCTGCTCGGCCCGGCGTACCCGATGAAGGTGTCCGACACGCTGTTGTCGACCTCGCTGAACGAGCCGCTGAAGGCGATCGACATGGTGAATTCGTTTTCACATGCCGGCCATGCCGCAAAGCCGTCGGCCCCGGCGCCGGGCTTCTCGCTGCACGGCGTGAACCGTGCGCTGATGCGCCGGCTGCAGGCGCAGCACACCGCCGCGGGGCACGGCAACCTGTTCCACCAGGATTTCCAGGTGTGCAACCACTACGCCGGCGGTCTCGAAGCAGCCGCGCGCGTGCGTTGCGCCAGCCTGATGATCGTCGGTGCGCACGACCAGATGACGCCGCCCAAGGCGAGCGCCGCGCTGGCCCAGGCGTTGCATGCAAAGGTTCTGCCGTTGTCGGCCGGGCATTCCCTGATGGGAGAGGTGCCCGACGCCGTGTTGAATGCGATCCAGACCTTCATTTCGGAGGAAACGCGATGAACAGCAGTACCGTTCAGTCGTTGAAGAGCTTCGCGGAGTTCTATCCGTACTACCTCGGCGAGCATTCGAACCGCACCTGCCGCCGCCTGCACTTCGCGGGGTCGAGCCTGGCGCTGCTGTGCCTGGTGACCGGGCTCGTGCGCGGACAGCCGCTGTATTTCCTGTATGCGCTGCTGTGCGGCTATGGCTTCGCGTGGGTCGGGCACTTCGTGTTCGAGAAGAACCGGCCGGCCTCGTTCAAGCGCCCGCTGTACAGCTTCATGGGCGACTGGGTCATGTACAAGGACATCTGGGTGGGCAAGATTCCTTTTTAGGATAGCCCCGATGGACGCCAAAGACCTGCCGGTCCTCGAGCAGCTCGCCCACATCGAGCGGCTGATCGATGCGATCGACCTGCCGATCGGCCGCTGGGACCTGCAGCACCGGCTGGTGTTCTGCAACCACCCCTACCTGACCTGGGCGCAGCGCAGCCGCGAAGACCTGCTGGGCCACACGCTGGCCGAGCTGTACGGCGATGACGCGTGGGAGCGCGCGAGCCCGGCGTTCGCCGAGGCCGCGCAGGGGCGCACCGTCAACTACGAGCGGCGGCTGAAGCACGGCTGCCATGCCGGCCGCTGGGCGCGCATCCAGGTGCTGCCGCACCTCGACCCGACCGGCCGCGTCGACGGCATCTTCACGATCGCGATCGACATCCACCAGGACGTGCTCGAGCGCGAGGCGCTGGTCGCCGCGCGCCAGCGCCTCGACCGCTTCACCGAGAACATCCCGTTCCCGCTGACGTACGTCGACCGCGACTTCGTGCTGCGCTTCGTCAACAAGGCGTACGTCGAGGCGACCGGCCAGCAACCGAAGCAGTTGCTCGGCCGGCCGATCGGCGACGTGCGCGGCTCCAAGCGCTGGGCCGAGCACGAGCAGTACTTCGTGCAGGCGCTGGCGGGGCACACGGTGCAGTACGCCCGCATGGTCGACCTGGCGACGCTCGGCCAGCGCTGGATGCGCACCAGCTACGTGCCCGATTTCGATGCCTGCGGCGAGGTGATCGGCGTCTACACCGTGACGGTCGACGTGCACGAGCTGACGATCACGCAGCAGCAGCTGAAGCGCAGCGTCGAGCGCGATGCGCTGACCGACGTGCTGAGCCGGCGCACGATGATGGACCGCATCGAGGCGGCGCTGCTCGACGCGGCGCAGATGCCGGTGGCGCTGTTCTTCGTCGACCTCGATGGCTTCAAGGCGGTCAACGACCGGCTCGGGCACCGCGTCGGCGACGAGCTGCTGGTGGCGGTGGCGCGCGCGCTGCAGATGTCGGTGCGGGCCGAGGACGCGGTGGGCCGCTTCGGCGGCGACGAGTTCCTGGTGCTGGCCGCGGTGCGCGACATGGCCGGCGCGCATGCGTTGGCGCTGCACATGCTGTCGGCGGTGGCAGGGGTCGACCGGCACGGCATCAGCGCGAGCATCGGCTATGCGCTCGCACCCGGCGACGCGCAGAACCCGCAGCGGCTGCTGCAGCTGGCGGATGACGCGATGTATGCGGCGAAGCGGCGTGGCAAGCACTGCGTGCTGCACTGCATCGCGTAGGTCGGCGCCAGGATCCCCGGATGGGCATCCGGGCTACGGGTCGCTGGCGATCACGTCCTTCAGCATCATGTTGCCGAAATGCGCGCGGTGCCAGAAGCCGCGCAGCGTCGGCGTCGGGTCGAGCAGCACCTGCGCGATCAGCGGCTGCGCCGAGGTGGTCGCCGGATCGCACAGCAGCACGTAGCGCGCGTTGCCGTCTTCGTCGAGCCGGCCGACCCAGTCGATCGCGACCAGCGTGTCGAGCAGCGGCTCGATCTGCAGCGGATCGGTGCGCAGCGTCTCCGACAGCTGCGCCGCGCTGAGGCCGTGCGTGCTGGCCGCGCGCGCCTGCGCCAGCTCGCGCAGCATGCCGACCGCCAGCTGGAACAGGTAGCCCGGCGTCGACGGCCGGCGGATCACGCGCATCTGCAGGCTCGGCGCATAGGCCGCGACCACCGCGCCCAGCAGCACGATCACCCAGCCGAGGTAGATCCAGATCAGCAGGATCGGCACCGTCGCGAACGCGCCGTACAGCGTGGTGTAGGTCGGCACCGAGCTCAGGTACCAGGCCAGGCCCTTCTTCGCGACCTCGAAGCCGGCCGCGACGAACACGCCGCCCGCGGCCGCATGCCGCCAGCGCACCAGCGTGTTCGGCACGTAATGGAACAGTCCCGCCATCGCGGCCGACAGCAGCGCGAACTCGAGCACGTTCAGCAGGAAGCTGACACCGCCGGGCATCACGCCGACGACCCCGCGCGAGGCCGAGATCGCATACGAGGTGAGCGACAGGCTCACGCCCAGCAGCAGCGGCCCGAGCGTGACGGCCGCCCAGTACACCAGCACGCGCTGCGCGATCGGCCGCGGCTTCGGCACGCGCCAGATCGCGTTCAGCGTGCGGTCGATCGTCAGCATCAGTGCGATGGCGGTGAACACCAGCACCACCAGGCCGAAGGTGCCGAGCCGGTTCGCCTTGCTCGCGAACTGCGTCAGCGCGCCCAGCACCGGCTTGGCGATCGCATCCGGCACCAGGCTCTGCAGGAAGTATTTCTGCAGCGCATCCTGGAAGCTGGAGAACATCGGGAAGGCGGTGAAGACCGCCAGCATCACGGTGACCAGCGGCACCAGCGAGATCAGCGTCGTGAAGGTCAGGCTGCTGGCCGTCAGGCCCAGGCGGTCCTCGCGAAAGCGCTGGCGCAGCGTGATCAGCGTCTCGAGCCAGGGCCAGGTCTGCAGCGTCTGCAGCAGGCGCGACAACTGCTCCCGCCATGTCTCTTTCAGGGCATGGGCTTCGGCGGAGGTCGGGAGATTCATCGATGGCATCATAGCCAGCGATGACTGCGCCCCCTGCTTCTCCTGCCGACGCTTCGTCGGCCCCCCTCCCCCCTGTCGTGCTGTGGACCCGCGCGCTCGCCGTCGGCAGCGTCGCCGGGCTGATCGTGCTCGGCGTGGCCTGGGAACTGTGGCTCGCGCCCTTGCGGCCGGGCGGCACCTGGCTCGCGCTGAAGGTGCTGCCGCTCGTCTTCGCGCTGGCCGGCCTGCTGCGCCACCGCCTGTACACCTACCGCTGGGTCAGCCTGCTGGTGTGGCTGTACTTCATCGAAGGCGTGGTGCGTGCCGGCAGCGACCGCGGGCCCGGCGCGACCCTCGGACTGGTCGAGGTGCTGCTGTGCGTGCTGCTGTTCGCCGCCTGCGGGCTGCACGTGCGCTGGCGGCTCGGGCATGCGCGCCGCACCGAGGAAGCCGCATGAAGCCGCTGCTGCTCGAATCGCTGCGCGCGATCGTCGGCCCGGCCAACGTGCTGACCGATGGCGACCTGGCCGGCTATGAACAGGACTGGCGCAAGCGCTACCGTGGCAAGGCGCTGGCCGTCGTGCGGCCGGGTTCGACCGAGGAGGTCTCCCAGGTGGTGACCGCGTGCGCGCGGCACGGCGTGAGTATCGTGCCGCAGGGTGGCAACACCGGGCTGGTCGGCGGCGGCGTGCCGGACGACAGCGGCACCCAGGTGCTGCTGACGCTGTCGCGCATGGACCGCGTGCGCAGCATCGATGCCGCCAACCTGACGATGACGGTCGAGGCCGGCTGCGTGCTGCAGTCGGTGCAGGAAGCGGCCGCGGCCGCCGGCCTGTTGTTCCCGCTGAGCCTCGCGGCCGAAGGCAGCTGCACGATCGGCGGCAACCTGGCGACCAATGCCGGCGGCACGCAGGTGCTGCGCTATGGCAATGCACGCGAGTTGTGCCTGGGGCTGGAAGTCGTCACCGCGCAGGGCGAGGTGTGGAACGGGCTGTCGGGCCTGCGCAAGGACAACACCGGCTACGACCTGCGCGATCTCTTCATCGGCAGCGAGGGCACGCTCGGCATCATCACCGCGGCCACGCTGAAGCTCTACCCGCAGCCCGCCGCGACGCTGACGGCGCTGGCCGCGCTGCCCTCGCTGCCGGCGGCGGTGGCGCTGCTGCAGCTGGCGCAGGCGCGGCTCGGCGCCGGGCTGACGGGCTTCGAGGTGATGGGCGAGTTCGCGCTGGGCCTGGTGCGGCGCCACTACCCGCAGCTGCGCCAGCCGCTGCCGCCTTCGCCGTGGACGGTGCTGCTGGAGCAATCCGACACCGAGAGCGAGGCGCATGCGCGCGGGCTGTTCGAAGGCCTGCTGGAGAGCGCGCTGGAGCAAGGCCTGATCACCGATGCCGCGGTGGCCGAGAGCATCGAGCAATCGAACGGGCTGTGGCACCTGCGCGAGTCGATTCCGCTGGCGCAGTCGGAGGAAGGGCTGAACATCAAGCACGACATCTCGCTGCCGGTGTCGCGCATCGTCGACTTCGTCGCCGCCACCGATGCGGCGCTGCGGGCGGCGCTGCCGGGCGTGCGGCTGGTCAACTTCGGCCACCTGGGCGACGGCAACCTGCACTACAACGTGCAGGCGCCCGAAGGTGGCGATGCGAAGCAGTTCCTGCAGCAGCACGAGGCGGCGGTCAACACGATCGTCTACGACGCGGTGGGGGCGAGCGGCGGGTCGATCTCGGCCGAGCACGGGATCGGCGAGCTGAAGCGCGACGAGCTGGCGCAGCGCAAGTCGCCGGTGGCGCTGGGGCTGATGCGGGCGATCAAGGCGGCGCTGGACCCGAACGGCTTGATGAATCCTGGAAGAGTCGTGTAGGCGGGAGGCCAAACCGGAGATCAACCCCCACTTGTTCGCTTGTCACCTTCCGAAAGAGCCCGGTGGTGCCTCAAAGGCGCGGGTGGGGAGGCTGTGGAGCGCCAATTAGGAGGGGGCGCCGGAGCTGGCTGGTTTCATGGCCCGCGTGCGCAGCACGCTTCGTGAACTGACTGTCGCCGACTGTTTGACCACAACGAACGAAGTGAGTGACGGGAGTTTCGGCGACGGGCCATGAAACCAGTCAGCGGAGGGAAGTCGTCGCCCCGAGAGGGGCGAAGACCGCACCTGACGGCGAGCCACAGCCTCCCCACCCGCGCCTTTGCCACGCGGATGCCGCGCGAATGCCTACTGAAGCCGGCCCTTTGCGGCTGCAGGCAGCGGCAGCGGCATCACCTCGATGCCTTCATCGGCCAGCGCCTGTGCGTCTTCGCGGGTCGCGCGGCCGCGGATCGCACGCTCTTCGGCTTCACCGTAGTGCATGCGACGGGCCTCTTCGGCAAAGCGCTCGCCGACGTCGTCGGTGTTCGCCATCACGTGCTGCACCGCCTTCATCCACATCGCCTGCATCGTGATCGCCTCCGGCGTGGCCGGCACCGGATGCTCGGCGGGCGCCGGGGCCGTTGCCTTCGGCTCGCGGGCGCCCGACACGTTCAACCTCGGCGCGCTCGGCAGGCGGGTGACCGCCTTGTCACCGCACAACGGGCATTCGACCAGCCCGCCTTCGAACTGCGACTGGAAATCGGCTTCCGAGCCGAACCAGCCTTCGAAGCGATGGTCTTGCGCGCAGCACAGGTTGAGCACTTTCATGCGCGCATTATGGGCAGACGCCGCCGCAGACGGGGCCGGCGGCGCGATGCCCCGCCCGCCAGCACGCCAATTCCGCAACGACTCAGCCGACTTCAGGTCGACAGCGCCTTCAGGATCGCCTGCGAGCACAGCGCCATCAGGCCGCCCGGCAGGATGCCGAAGAACAGCACGGCCGCGCCGTTCAGCGACAGCACCAGCCGCACATCGCTCGCGGCGACGATCGGCTGGGTGTCGACCGGGTCTTCGAAGTACATCACCTTCACCAGGCGCAGGTAGTAGAACGCGCCCACCAGCGACAGCAGCACCGCCAGCACCGCGACGACGATGTAGAAGGTGACGTTGGTCGTGATCAGCGCCTGCAGCACCGCGAGCTTGGCATAGAAGCCCACCGTCGGCGGGATGCCGGCCAGCGAGAACATGAAGATCGCCATCACGCCGGCGTACCACGGGTTGCGCTTGGCCAGGCCCTTCAGGTCGTCGACGTTCTCCGACTCGAAGCCCTGGCGCGACAGCAGCATCACGATGCCGAAGGTGCCGAGCGTCGTGAAGACGTAGGTCACCATGTAGAACAGCGCCGAGCTGTAGCCGTTCGAGGCCGACAGCGTGTTGCCGGTGATCACGGTGGTCGTGAAGCCGAGCAGCATGAAGCCCATCTGCGCGATCGTCGAGTACGCGAGCATCCGCTTCAGGTTGCTCTGCGCGATGGCCGCCAGGTTGCCCAGGAACATCGACGCGATCGCCAGCACCATCATCATCTGCTGCCAGTCGCCGGCCACGCCCGACAGGCCCTCGACCAGCAGGCGGAAGGTCATCGCGAAGGCCGCGAGCTTCGGCGCCCCGGCGATCAGCAGCGTGACCGCCGTCGGCGCGCCGTGGTACACGTCGGGCAGCCACATGTGGAACGGCACCGCGCCGAGCTTGAACGCCAGGCCGGAGACGATGAACACCAGGCCGAGCGCCAGCACCGTCGGGTTGATGCGGCCGCCCGCGATCTCGTTGAACACCTTCGGGATGTCGAGCGAGCCGGTCGCGCCGTACATCATCGACAGGCCGTACAGCAGGAAGCCGCTGGCCAGCGCGCCGAGCACGAAGTACTTCATCGCGGCTTCGGTCGACTGGGCATGGTCGCGGCGCATCGCGGTCAGCGCATACAGCGACAGCGACATCAGCTCCAGGCCGAGGTAGATCACCAGGAAGTTGTTGGCCGCCAGCATCACCGAGATGCCCAGCAGCGAGAACAGCGACAGCGTGAACAGCTCGCCCTTCAGCATCTCGCGGCTCTCGGCATACGGCCGCGCGTAGACCAGCGTGACCATCACCGCCAGCGCCGCGAAGAAGCCCAGCAGGTGGCCGAGCGGGTCGGTCACCATCATGCGCTGCATGCCGTAGACGGTGAAGCCGGCGTCGAAGTACAGCAGGTGCATGACGCCGACCACCGCGAGCGTCGCCTGCGTCAGCCAGTAGGTCGGCGTGCGCTTCGGATCGGTCACCCACAGGTCGACCATCGCGACCACGCAGGCCATCACGAGCAATACCAGCTCCGGGTAGACGGCCAGCCAGTTCATGTCTTTGATCATCATTGCCGCCGCTTCAATTCAGTTTCGAGACGGCCACGTGCTTCAGCAGCTCGGTCACGCTGACGTGCATGGTGTCGGTAAAGGGCTTCGGGTACACGCCCATCCACAGCACGGCCACGGCCAGCAGGGCGAGCATCAGGAATTCGCGGGCGTTGATGTCTTCGAGCGCGCGCACGTCTTCGTTGGCCACCGGCCCGAAGTACACCCGCTTGACCATCCACAGCGTGTAGGCGGCGCCGAACACCAGCGTGGTCGCGGCCGTCGCGCCGAGCCAGAAGTTGGCCTTCACCGCGCCGAGGATCACCATCCACTCGCCGACGAAGCCGCCGGTGCCCGGCAGGCCGCAGTTGGCCATCGCGAACAGCACCGCGAACGTGGCGAACTTGGGCATCGTGTTGACGACGCCGCCGTAGCTCGAGATCTCGCGCGAGTGCACGCGGTCGTAGAGCACGCCGATGCACAGGAACATCGCGCCCGACACGAAGCCGTGCGAGATCATCTGCACCAGCGCGCCCGAGACGCCGAGCTCGCTGAAGATGAAGAAGCCGAGCGTCGCGAAGCCCATGTGGGCGATCGACGAATAGGCCACCAGCTTCTTCATGTCCTGCTGCACCAGCGCGACCAGGCCGATGTAGACCACCGCGATCAGCGACAGCGCGATGATGAACCAGTCGTAGGCGTGGCTCGCGTCGGGTGCGATCGGCATCGAGAAGCGCAGGAAGCCGTAGGCGCCGAGCTTCAGCATGATGGCGGCCAGCACCACCGAGCCGCCGGTGGGCGCCTCGACGTGGGCGTCGGGCAGCCAGGTGTGCACCGGCCACATCGGCACCTTGACCGCGAAGGCCGCGAAGAACGCGAAGAACAGCAGCGTCTGCGCATGCATGCCCAGCGGCAACTTGTGCCAGGTGAGGATCTCGAAGCTGCCGCCCGACTTGAAGTACAGGAAGATCAGCGCGATCAGCATCAGCAGCGAGCCGGCCAGCGTGTACAGGAAGAACTTGAACGCCGCATAGACCCGGCGCGGGCCGCCCCAGACGCCGATGATGATGTACATCGGGATCAGCGTGGCCTCGAAGAACACGTAGAACAGCAGGCCGTCGAGCGCGCTGAACACGCCGACCATGATCCCCGACAGGATCAGGAACGCGCCCATGTACTGGTTGACGCGGTCGGTGATCACCTGCCACGCGGCGATCACGACGATGATCGTGATGAAGGCCGTCAGCAGCACGAACCACACCGAGATGCCGTCGACCCCCAGGTGGTAGTGCACGTTCAGGCGCTCGATCCAGCTCAGGTTCTCCTGGAACTGCATCGCGGCGGTACCGGCGTCGAAGCCGGTGATCAGCGGAATCGTGACCGCGAAGCTCGCGATCGCGGCGACCAGCGCGATCCAGCGCACCGCATTGGCATGCTCGTCGCGGCCGACCAGCAGCAGGACGATGCCCGCGACGATCGGCAGCCAGATGGCAAGGCTCAGCAAACCCATGTTCTTGTTCTCCGTGCCACTTTTACTTGCTGAACAGGCTGCCGGCCGCGCTCATCAGCGGACCCCACAGCTGCCAGGTCATCAGGAGGATCACGCCGAGGATCATCACCAGCGCATACCAATAGAGGTAGCCGGTCTGCACGACGCGCACCACCGACGCGAACGCACCGACCGCACGCGCCGAGCCGTTGATCAGCACGCCGTCGATGATGGCGACGTCGCCGCCCTTCCACAGCCCGCGGCCCAGCAGGCGCGCGCCGGCCGACAGCACCTTCTCGTTGAACCAGTCGAAGTAGTACTTGTTCTCGAGCAGCGTGTAGAGGAAGCCGAACTTCGACTTGATCCACGCCGGAATGGCCGGCTTGACCATGTAGAACACGTAGGCGGTGACGACGCCCGCGAGCGCCAGCCAGAACGGCAGCGACATGAGCCCGTGCAGCGCCATCGCGACGGCACCGTGGAACTCGTTCTTCATCTCTTCCATCGCCGGGTGCTTTTCCGGGTTGATGAAGATCGAGTCCTCGAAGAAGCCGCCGTACAGCATGCCCTGGATCGCCATGAAGCCGATCACGACCGACGGGATCGCCAGCAGCAGCAGCGGCGCGGTGACGACCCACGGCGATTCGTGCGGCACATGCGGTTCATGGTGGCCGTGCTCGTCATCGTGGTGACCGTGCTCATCGTCTTCCACCGGGAACGGCTTGTGGCGGAAGTTCTCCTTGCCGTGGAAGACGAGGAAATACATCCGGAACGAATAGAAGGCCGTGACGAACACGCCGACGATCACCGCGATGTACGCGAAGCCGGCACCCGGCAGGTGGCTGGCATGCACCGCCTCGATGATGCTGTCCTTCGAGTAGAAGCCCGAGAACAGCGGCGTGCCGATCAGCGCCAGCGAACCCAGCAGCGACGTGATCCAGGTGATCGGCATGTACTTGCGCAGGCCGCCCATGTTGCGGATGTCCTGGTCGTGGTGCATGCCGATGATCACCGAGCCGGCCGCGAGGAACAGCAGCGCCTTGAAGAACGCGTGCGTCATCAGGTGGAACACCGCGACCGAGTAGGCCGAGGCGCCGAGCGCCACCGTCATGTAGCCGAGCTGCGACAGCGTCGAGTACGCGACGACGCGCTTGATGTCGTTCTGGATGATGCCGAGGAAGCCCATGAACAGCGCGGTGATCGCGCCGATCACCAGCACGAAGCTCAGCGCCACGTCGGACAGCTCGAACAGCGGCGACATGCGCGCCACCATGAAGATGCCGGCCGTCACCATCGTCGCCGCGTGGATCAGCGCGGAAATCGGCGTCGGGCCTTCC
Organism: Rhizobacter sp. P5_C2; assembly: GCF_054049715.1. NCBI lineage: Bacteria > Pseudomonadati > Pseudomonadota > Betaproteobacteria > Burkholderiales > Sphaerotilaceae > Rhizobacter > Rhizobacter sp. P5_C2. The sequence goes on from NZ_JBFULV010000003.1 coordinate 84,956, forward strand.
ATCGAGTCGGGCAGCCAGACGTGCAGCGGCACCTGCGCGCTCTTGCCCATCGCACCGATGAACAGGCAGATGCAGGCCACCGTCAGCAGCATCCATTCGGTGCCGGGGAACACCGCCTTGGCCAGCTCGGGCGCCTTCGCGAAGATCTCGCTGTAGTTCAGCGTGTTGCCGAACGCCAGCAGCAGGCCGATGCCGAGGATGAAGCCGAAGTCGCCGACCCGGTTCACCAGGAAGGCCTTCATGTTCGCGAACACCGCCGACGGCCGCGTGAACCAGAAGCCGATCAGCAGGTACGACACCAGGCCCACCGCCTCCCAGCCGAAGAACAGCTGCAGCATGTTGTTGCTCATCACGAGCATCAGCATCGAGAAGGTGAACAGCGAGATGTACGAGAAGAAGCGCTGGTAGCCCGGGTCTTCTTCCATGTAGCCGATGGTGTAGATGTGCACCATCAGCGACACGAAGGTCACGACGCACATCATCATCGCGGTCAGGCCGTCGACCAGGAAGCCGATCTCCATCTTCAGCGCGCCGAGCGTCATCCACTCGTAGACGGTGGCGTTGAAGCGCGCGCCGTCGACGGCCACCGCCTTCAGCGTCATCGCCGAGATGATGAAGGCGATCAGCACGCCGAGGATGGTCACGGTGTGCGCGCCACGGCGGCCCACCTGCTTGCCGAAGAGCCCGGCGACGACGGCACCGACCAGCGGCGCCAGCGGCACCGCGAGCAGCATGTTCTGGGAGAGTGTTGCAGACATGTTGTTGTGCTCAGCCCTTGAGGGAGTCGAGCTCGTCGACGTTGATGGTCGCCCGATTGCGGAACAGCACCACCAGGATCGCGAGGCCGATCGCGGACTCCGCGGCCGCGACGGTCAGGATGAAGAACACGAACACCTGCCCCGCCATGTCGCCGAGGAAATGCGAGAACGCGACGAAGTTCAGGTTGACCGCCAGCAGCATCAGCTCGATGGCCATCAGCAGCACGATCAGGTTCTTGCGGTTCAGGAAGATGCCGATCACCGACAGCGCGAACAGGATCGCGCCCAGCGTCAGGTAGTGGCCCAGCGTGACCGGGCCGAGGGCGAATGAACTCATGGCTTGGCGTCTCCTCGGGCCGATTCAGCAGCGGGCGGTGCCGGCGGCGCAGGCGGTGCTTCGACCTCGGCCTTCATCTTGATGATGCGCACGCGGTCGGCCTTCTTCGCGCGGACCTGCTGCGACGGGTTCATCGCCTTCGAATCCTTGCGCTGGCGCAGTGTCAGCGCGATCGCCGCGATGATCGCCACCAGCAGCAGCACGGCCGCGATCTGCAGCGGGTACAGGTAGTGCGTGTAGATCTGGATGCCGAGCAGCTTGGTGTTGCCCAGCTGCAGCGCGGCGGCATCGGCCACCGGCGCGCTGCGCACGTCGAAGCCGGGGATCAGCACCGCGGCCATCTCGAGCACGATGATCACGCCGACCAGCGCCGCGACCGGGAAGTGCGTCCAGAAGCCCTGGCGCAGCGAGTCGACATTGATGTCGAGCATCATCACGACGAACAGGAACAGCACCATCACGGCGCCGACGTAGACGAGCACCAGCGAGATCGCGAGGAACTCGGCGTGCAGCAGCATCCACACGCAGGAGGCCGAGAAGAACGCCAGCACCAGGAACAGCGCGGCATGCACCGGGCTGCGCGCGGTGATCACGCGGAATGAAGCTCCCAGCAGCACGGCCGAGAAGATGTAGAAGAGCGCGGTCGGAATGTCCATATTCTTGTCGAGCACCGTGCCGACCGTCCTCGGGGGGACGGTCAACGATAGCGGGCGTCTGCCTCCTTGTTGGCGGCGATCTCGGCTTCGTAGCGGTCACCGACGGCCAGCAGCATGTCCTTCGTGAAGTACAGGTCGCCGCGCTTTTCGCCGTGGTATTCGAAGATGTGCGTCTCGACGATCGAGTCGACCGGGCAGCTCTCTTCGCAGAAGCCGCAGAAGATGCACTTGGTCAGGTCGATGTCGTAGCGCGTCGTGCGGCGCGAGCCGTCGTCACGCACCTCGGATTCGATCGTGATCGCCATCGCCGGGCAGACCGCTTCGCACAGCTTGCAGGCGATGCAACGCTCTTCGCCGTTGTCGTAGCGGCGCAGCGCGTGCAGGCCGCGGAAGCGCGGCGACGCCGGCGTCTTTTCTTCCGGGAACTGCACGGTGATGTGCGGCGACAGGAAGTGCCGGCCGGTCAGGGCCAGGCCCTTGAACAGCTCGGTGAGCATGAAACTCGAGAACAGGTCCTTGATGGAAGCCACTGCAGACATGGTCTTCTCTCCTTACTTCCAGAGGCTGAGAGGGGACTGCAACCACAGCCCGACGACCACCAGCCACACCAGCGTGACCGGGATGAAGATCTTCCAGCCCAGGCGCATGATCTGGTCGTAGCGGTAGCGCGGGAAGGTCGCGCGCACCCACAGGAACATGGTCACGACGACGAAGGTCTTGGCACCCAGCCAGATCCAGCCCGGCACCCAGTTGAACAGCCAGTGGTCGACCGGCGACAGCCATCCCCCGAGGAACAGCGTCACGCACAGGATCGACACCAGGATCATGTTCGCGTATTCGGCGAGGAAGAACATCGCGAACGACATGCCCGAGTACTCGACCATGTGGCCGGCGACGATTTCCGATTCGCCTTCGACGACGTCGAACGGGTGGCGGTTGGTTTCCGCGAGACCCGAGATGAAGTAGACGACGAAGATCGGCAGCAGCGGCAGCCAGTTCCACGAGAAGATCGTGAAGCCGTGGCTGGCGGCGAAGCCCTTGCCCTGGCCGAGCACGATGTCGGTCATGTTCAGGCTGCCGCTGACCATCAGCACGACGACCAGCGCGAAGCCCATCGCGATCTCGTAGCTGACCATCTGCGCCGACGCGCGCAGCGCGCCGAGGAAAGCGTACTTCGAGTTCGACGCCCAGCCGGCGATGATCACGCCGTAGACCTCCATCGAGGTGATCGCCATCAGGAACAGCAGGCCGGCGTTGATGTTGGCCAGCGCCACCTCGGGGCCGAACGGGATGACGGCCCAGGCGGCCAGCGCCGGCATGATCGTCATCACCGGGCCGATCAGGAACAGCGGGCGGTTCGCCGCGGTCGGCAGGATGATCTCCTTGAAGATCAGCTTGACCGCATCGGCGATCGGCGTCAGCAGGCCCCACGGGCCGACGCGGTTCGGACCCGGGCGGATCTGCGTCCAGCCGATGGCCTTGCGCTCCCACAGCGTGAGGTAGGCGACGCAGCCCAGCAGCGGCAGCACGACGACGATGATCTTGATCAGCGTCCAGACCACCGGCCAGGCCGCCCCCAGGTACTGGGTGCCGTAGAGGTTGAAGGTATCGATCATGGTGGGTGCTTCAGGCCTTCTCGATCGACAGCGGGCCGAACATCGCGCCGAGCGCGGCGGTCAGCGCGTGGCCGGCGGGAACGCGGACGGTGCCGGCCGCCAGGCTCGCGTCGAGCCGCGCGGGCAGCGTGATGGCGGCGCCGCCTTGCGAGACGCGCACGGTGTCGCCGTCCGCCAGGCCGAGCTGCAACCACTGCGCGCTGCCCAGCGACGCGACCGGCGGGCGCGCATCGGCGGTGAGCTGCAGCGACGTGGCGCGGCGCACCAGGCTGTCGGCCGAGTAGATCGGCACGTCGGCGATGCGCTCGGTGCCGCCGGCGGCGGCCGAAGCGGCGGCCGTCTGCGTGGTGGCATTGCTCAGGCGCGAAGCCACGGTGGCGACATCGCCCAGCGCCTCGGCCCGCACCTCTTCCGAGGTCTCCTGGTCGAAGCCCTTCAGGCCCAGCAGGTTGCCCAGCACGCGCAGCACCTTCCAGGCCGGACGGGCGTCGCCCAGCGGCTTGACGACGCCGTGGAAGCTCTGCACCCGGCCTTCGGCGTTGACGAAGGTGCCGGAGGTTTCGGTGAACGGTGCGATCGGCAGCAGCACGTCGGCGACATCGAGCGCGGCGTCCTTGAAGGACGTGAGCGCCACCACCATGTCGGCCGACTGCAGCGCCGCCTTCGCGGCCAGCGGATTCGCGGCGTCGAACTCGGGCTCGACGTTCAGCAGCAGGCAGGCGCGCAGCGATCCGCCGAGCATCTGGCCGGCGTTCAGGCCACTGGCGCCCGGCAGCGCGTTGACGAGCTGCGCGCCGACGCTGTTGCCGGCTTCGGTCAGGTAGCCGACGCTCGCGCCGGTCTGCGCGCCGATCCAGTTGGCGAGGGCCAGCAGCTCGGTGGCTTGCGGATGCTGCGCGGCCGCGTTGCCCAGCAGCACGGCCTTGCGCTCGCCGCTCAGCAAGGACGTGGCAACCGCAGTGGCAGCGTCGGTGGCAGCGGTCGCCAGCGGTGCGGCGACGCCCTTCGCAGCGGCCACGGCCGCGGCGATGGCGCCCAGCGCGTTGACCCAGCCGCTCGGCGCCACGGCCTGCTGGCTCGCCATCGGCATCAGCCAGTCATCGGCCAGCGCGTGCAGGCTGTGCACCTTGGCGCCCTTGCGGGCGGCCTGGCGGATGCGCTGCGCGAACAGCGGGTGATCCTTGCGCAGGAACGAGCCGACGACCAGCACGCGCTGCAGCGTCGACAGCGACGCGATGCTGGTGCCCAGCCAGCGCACGCCGGCCTCGCCCGCGCTGCGGAAATCGGCATGGCGCGTGCGGTGGTCGATGTTCTCGCTGCCGAGCCCGCGCACCAGCTTCGCGAGCAGGTGCAGCTCTTCGACGGTGGCGTGCGCCGAGCCGACGGCGCCGATGCTCTTCGCACCGTGGTCGGCCTTGATCTGCGACAGGCCCTTGGCCACGTACTCGAGCGCGGTGGTCCAGTCGACGGTGGTCCACTCGCCGCCCTGCTTGATCATCGGCGCGGTCAGGCGCTGGTCGCTGTTGACGGCTTCGTACGAGAAGCGGTCGCGGTCGGCCAGCCAGCATTCGTTGACGTCTTCGTTCTCGAGCGGAACGACGCGCAGCACCTTGTTGTTCTTGACCTGCACGATCAGGTTGGCACCGGTGCCGTCGTGCGGGCTGACGCTCTTGCGGCGCGAGAGCTCCCAGGTGCGGGCGCTGTAGCGGAACGGCTTGCTGGTGAGCGCGCCGACCGGGCAGATGTCGATCATGTTGCCCGACAGCTCGCTGTCGACGGTGTCGCCGACGACGGTGGTGATCTCGGAGTGCTCGCCGCGGTGGATCATGCCGAGCTCCATCACGCCCGACACTTCCTGGCCGAAGCGCACGCAGCGCGTGCAGTGGATGCAGCGGCTCATCTCTTCCATCGAGATCAGCGGGCCGACATCCTTGTGGAAGACGACGCGTTTTTCTTCGGTGTAGCGCGACGACGAACCGCCGTAGCCGACGGCCAGGTCCTGCAGCTGGCACTCGCCGCCCTGGTCGCAGATCGGGCAATCGAGCGGGTGGTTGATCAGCAGGAATTCCATCACGCCCTGCTGGGCCTTCAGCGCCTTGTCGCTCTTGGTGCGAACGACCATGCCCTGCGTCACCGGCGTGGCGCAGGCGGGCATCGGCTTCGGCGCCTTCTCGACGTCGACCAGGCACATGCGGCAGTTGGCCGCGATGGACAGCTTCTTGTGATAGCAGAAGTGCGGGATGTAGGTGCCCGCCTTGTCGGCCGCATGCATCACCATGCTGCCTTCGGTGACCTGGACCTTCTGGCCGTCGAGTTCGATTTCAATCATGTGAGGAAGCCCAGGAGGTCAGGCGTGCACCTTGACCGCGCAGGTCTTGTGCTCGATGTGATGGATGAACTCATCACGGAAGTGTTTGATCATCGCGCGCACCGGCATCGCCGCCGCGTCGCCCAGCGCGCAGATGGTGCGGCCCTGGATGTTGTCGGCCACCGAGTTCAGCAGGTCGATGTCTTCCATGCGGCCCTGGCCGTGCTCGATGCGGTCGACCATGCGGTACAGCCAGCCGGTGCCTTCGCGGCACGGCGTGCACTGGCCGCAGCTCTCGTGCATGTAGAAGTACGACAGGCGCAGCAGGCTCTTGACCATGCAGCGCGAGTCGTCCATCACGATGACGGCGCCCGAGCCGAGCATCGAGCCGGCCTTCGCGATGGCGTCGTAGTCCATCGTGGTGTCCATCATGATCGACGCCGGCAGCACCGGGGCCGACGAGCCGCCGGGGATCACCGCCTTCAGCGTGCGGCCCTGGCGCACGCCGCCGGCGAGTTCGAGCAGCTTCGAGAACGGCGTGCCCAGCGGGACCTCGAAGTTGCCGGGGCGTTCGACGTCGCCGACCACCGAGAAGATCTTGGTGCCGCCGTTGTTCGGCTTGCCGATCTCGAGGTAGGGCTGGCCGCCGTTGCGGATGATCCACGGCACCGCGGCGAAGGTCTCGGTGTTGTTGATCGTCGTCGGCTTGCCGTACAGGCCGTAGCTGGCCGGGAACGGCGGCTTGAAGCGCGGCTGGCCCTTCTTGCCTTCGAGCGATTCGAGCAGCGCGGTTTCTTCGCCGCAGATGTAGGCGCCGAAGCCGTGCGCGCCATGCAGCTGGAAGGTGAAGTTCGAGCCGAGGATCCTGTCGCCGAGGAATCCGGCCGCACGGGCTTCTTCCAGGGCCGCTTCGAAGCGGTCGTACACCTCGAAGATCTCGCCGTGGATGTAGTTGTAGCCGACCGTGATGCCCATCGCGAACGCCGCGATCGCCATGCCTTCGATGACGATGTGCGGGTTGAACATCAGGATGTCGCGGTCCTTGCAGGTGCCCGGCTCGCCTTCGTCGGAGTTGCAGACGAGGTACTTCTGCCCCGGGAACTGGCGCGGCATGAAGCTCCACTTCAGGCCGGTCGGAAAGCCCGCGCCGCCGCGGCCGCGCAGGCCCGAGGTCTTGACCTCGGYGATCACCTGCTCGGGCGTCATCGGCTCGCCGGTGGCGCCCTGGAATTCACCGGTCAGGATCTTGCGCAGCGCCTGGTAGCCGCCGCGCGCGACGTAGTCCTTCAGCGACCAGTTGCTGCCGTTCAGGTCGGCATAGATCTGCGCGCCGATGTGGCGGCCGTGGAAGCAGGTCTCGGCACCGGTGGCCTGGAACTTCGAGAGGTCCAACAAGGGTTGCGACATGGTTCGGTTCCCGTTCACTTCGCCGCGCGCAGCGTGTCGACGAGTTCGTCGAGGCGCTGCTCGTTCATGAAGCTGCACATCTGGCGGTCGTTGACCAGCATCACCGGCGCGTCGGCGCAGGCGCCCAGGCATTCGCTCTTCTGCACGGTGAAGAGCCCGTCGGCGGTGGTGCCGCCTTCGTCGACGCCGAGCCGGCTGCACAGGTGCTCGAGCGCGGTCTGGCCGCTGCGCAGCTGGCACGGCAGGTTGGTGCAGACGTTGAGCTTGAACGTGCCCCGCGGCTGCTGGTTGTACATGTTGTAGAAGGTCGTCACCTCGTGCACCGCGATCGGCGGCATGCCGAGGTACTCGGCGACCAGCTTCTCGCTGTCGGCCGAGACGAAGCCCTGCTCCTGCTGCACGATGGCCAGGCAGGCCATCACGGCGGACTGCTTCTGGTCGGCGGGGTACTTGGCCACTTCGCGGTCGAAGCGGACGCGGGTCGATTCCGAAATCATCGGTCGATTTCTCCAAACACGATGTCCATGGTGCCGATCACGGCGACGGCGTCGGCAATCATGTGGCCGCGCGCCATTTCGTCGAGCGCGGCAAGGTGCGCGAAGCCAGGGGCGCGGATCTTCAGGCGGTACGGCTTGTTCGCACCGTCGCTGACGATGTAGATGCCGAACTCGCCCTTCGGGTGTTCCACCGCCGCGTAGGCCTCGCCTTCGGGCACGTGGAAGCCTTCGGTGAAGAGCTTGAAGTGGTGGATCAGCTCTTCCATGCTGGACTTCATGTCCACGCGCCCGGGCGGTGCCACCTTGTGGTTCGCGGTGATGACCGGGCCGGTGGGGTTGGCACGCAGCCAGTCGACGCACTGCTGCACGATGCGGTTGGCCTGGCGCATCTCTTCGACGCGCACCAGGTAGCGGTCGTAGGTGTCGCCGTTGACACCGACCGGCACGTCGAAATCCATCTGGTCGTAGACGTCGTAGGGCTGCTTCTTGCGCAGGTCCCAGGCGATGCCCGAGCCGCGCAGCATCGCGCCGCTGAAGCCGAGGTTCAACGCGCGCTCGGGGCTCACCACGCCGATGCCGACGGTGCGCTGCTTCCAGATGCGGTTGTCGGTCAGCAGCGTCTCGTAGTCGTCGACGTTCTTCGGGAAGCGCTTGCTGAAGTCTTCGATGAAGTCGAGCAGCGAGCCCTGGCGGTTCTCGTTCAGGCGCCCGATGGTCTTCGCATTGCGGACCTTCGAGGCCTTGTACTGCGGCATCGCATCGGGCAGGTCGCGGTAGACGCCGCCCGGACGGAAGTAGGCCGCGTGCATGCGCGCGCCCGACACCGCCTCGTACATGTCGAAAATATCTTCGCGCTCGCGGAAGCAGTAGATGAGGATGTTCATCGCGCCGCAATCGAGCCCGTGCGCACCCAGCCACAGCAGGTGGTTCAGGATGCGGGTCAGCTCGGAGAACATCACGCGAATGTATTGCGCGCGCAGCGGCACGTCGACGCCCAGCAGGCGCTCGATGGCCAGGCAGTACGCATGCTCGTTGGCCATCATCGACACGTAGTCGAGGCGGTCCATGTAGGGCAGCGACTGGATGTAGGTCTTGCTTTCGGCGAGCTTCTCGGTCGCGCGGTGCAGCAGGCCGATGTGCGGATCGGCGCGCTGGATGACCTCGCCGTCGAGTTCGAGCACGAGGCGCAGCACACCGTGCGCGGCCGGGTGCTGCGGGCCGAAGTTCAGCGTGTAGTTCTTGATTTCTGCCATGTCGTCGCCTTGAGGCCCAGCCTCTAGTGCAGTCCGCCGTAGTTGTCTTCGCGAATGATGCGCGGCGTGATCTCGCGCGGCTCGATCGTCACCGGCTGGTAGATCACGCGCTTCTGCTCGGGGTCGTAGCGCATCTCGACATGGCCCGAGGTCGGGAAATCCTTGCGAAACGGGTGGCCGATGAAGCCGTAGTCGGTCAGGATGCGGCGCAGGTCGACGTGGCCGTCGAACAGGATGCCGTACAGGTCGAAGGCCTCGCGCTCGAACCAGTTGGCCGAGTTCCAGATGTCGTTGACCGACGCCACCATCGGCAGGTCGTCATCGGGCGCGAACACCTTCAGGCGCAGCCGCCAGTTGTGCGTGATCGACAGCAGGTGCGAGGCGACGCAATAGCGCAGGCCTTCGTTCGGCTGGTCCTTGTACGACGAATAGTCGAGGCCGCACAGGTCGACCAGCTGCTCGAAGCGCAGCGACGGATCGTCGCGCAGCACGAGCGCGACGGCCGCGTAGTGCTCGGCGGTGACGGTCAGCGTGAGTTCACCGCGGTCGCGCACCAGGCGCTTGATCTTGCCGGCAAAGGCCGCTTCGAGCGCGGCCTGCAGGGTGTCCAATTTGCTCATGCGGGCTTTCAGCGGGCGATCGTGTTTTCGCGGCGGATCTTGGTCTGCAGCTGCAGCACGCCGTACAGCAGCGCCTCGGCCGTCGGCGGGCAGCCGGGCACGTAGACGTCGACCGGCACGATGCGGTCGCAGCCGCGCACCACCGAGTAGCTGTAGTGGTAGTAGCCGCCGCCGTTGGCGCACGAGCCCATCGACAGCACCCAGCGCGGCTCGGCCATCTGGTCGTAGACCTTGCGCAGCGCCGGCGCCATCTTGTTGCACAGCGTGCCGGCGACGATCATCAGGTCGCTCTGGCGCGGGCTGGGACGAAACAGCATGCCGAAGCGGTCGATGTCGTAGCGGGCGGCGCCCGCGTGCATCATTTCCACCGCGCAGCAGGCCAGACCGAAGGTCATGGGCCACAGCGAACCGGTCTTCGACCAGTTGATCAGCGTGTCGACGCTGGTGGTGACGAAGCCTTCCTTGAGAACGCCATCAATGCTCATAGCTCACTCCCAGTCAAGGGCGCCTTTTTTCCACTCGTAGGCAAAGCCGACGACGAGGATTCCCAGGAACACCATCATCGACCAGAAGCCCGCCGGACCGATTTCCTTGAGCGACACCGCCCACGGAAAGAGAAATGCAATCTCGAGGTCGAACAGGATGAAGAGAATCGCGACGAGGTAGTAGCGCACGTCGAACTTCATGCGCGCGTCTTCGAAGGCCTCGAAGCCGCATTCGTAGGGGGAATTCTTCGCGGCGTCCGGCTTGTGCGGACCCAGCAGGAAACCGAGCACCTGAGGCGCTACGCCTACCCCTACGCCGACCAGGATGAACAGGATGACGGGCAGGTAGGGAGCGAGGTTCATGGTGTGGTTTGAGCGGTCTTGAAACAAACGAGGCACTGGGTAAGTGCCTCGTTCAAAGATCTGGTGCCGTCGGCGAGACTCGAACTCGCACAGCTTTCGCCACTACCCCCTCAAGATAGCGTGTCTACCAATTTCACCACGACGGCTGCACTCAAAATCGCTGTTCGGTTGGCATGAGGACTGGCTTACCGAACAGCCGCAAATTCTAACCTCAAAGACCCCGGGTTTACGCGCTGTGCACCGCAGTGCAGCACGACAGTCGGATACCCGGACAGGTCTTTACCTTGCGAATCACTTGGTCGGGATCGCGCCGGCACCCGACGCAGCCTGCACCGGCGCGGCCGGGACGACTGCAGCCGAAGCGGAGGCATCAGCCGGGATCGCGCCCGCGCCCGAAGCCGCACCCGACGCGCCACCGACGGGAGCGCTGGCAGCGAGGCCAGGCGCGCGATCGAGGATGGTCGAGGTGCCCGACTGGGCCGCGCCGATCGCGCGCTCGTGCGAGAAGTACGCGAGCGTCAGCGTGCAGACGAAGAAGACCGCCGCGCACACCGCCGTCGAGCGCGACAGGAAGTTCGCGCTGCCGGTGGCACCGAACAGGCTGCCGGACGAGCCGCTGCCGAACGAGGCACCCATGTCGGCCCCCTTGCCGTGCTGCACCAGCACCAGGCCGATCATGATCAGGGCGGCCAGCATCTGGACGGCCACGACGAAATTCAACAGCACTTGCATTGTTCTTGCTCCAGAAAAATCAGGGGCCGCGGGTCAGGCCGCGGCTTTGCATATGGCCGCGAAATCCGCGGCCTTCAGTGACGCCCCGCCGATCAGCCCGCCGTCGATGTCGGCTTGGGCAAACAGGCTGGCGGCGTTGTCGGCTTTCACACTCCCGCCGTACAACAACAACATCTCATCGGAATTCTGCGTCGCCGCGTGCAGTTGCGCGCGCAGCAGCGCATGCACCGCTTGCGCCTGCTCGGGCGACGCGGTGCGGCCGGTGCCGATCGCCCACACCGGCTCGTAGGCCACGACGACCTGCGAGATGCAGTGCGCGAGCGTGTGGATCACCGCCGACAGCTGGCGCTTGACGACAGCATCGGTCTGCCCGGCCTCGCGCTCGGCCAGCGTCTCGCCGACGCAGACGATCGGCGTCAGCTTGTGGGCGAGCGCGGCCTTCGCCTTGTCGGCGACGAGTTGATCGGATTCGGCATGCAGCGCACGGCGCTCGGAGTGGCCGACGATCACATAGCGGCAACCGAACTCGGCCAGCATCGATGCCGACACCTCGCCGGTGAAGGCACCGCTGTCGTGCTTCGAACAATCCTGCGCGCCCCAGGCCAGGCGCCGCTCTTGCAACTGACTTTGCAATGACAGCGCGACCTCGCCAAGGTACGGGAACGGCGCGCACACCGCGACATCGGCATCGAACGGACCGGCCGCCACCAGCCCGGCCAGCAACTCGGCATTGGCCACGCGGCTGCCGTTCATCTTCCAGTTGCCGACGACGAGTTTGCGACGCATGCCCGAAGCTCCTTGCTGAGCGCTCAGTGGGGTACTCACCATGTGAGCACCAGCTTGCCGATGTGCTGGTTCGATTCCATCAGCGTGTGGGCCTCGGCCGCCTGCGCGGCCGGGAACACCTGGTGGATCACCGGCTTCACGCGGCCGGCTTCGAGCCACGGCCACACCTGCTCACGCAGCGCCTTCGCGATCGCGGTCTTGAACGCGACCGAGCGCGGGCGCAGCGTCGAGCCGCTGATCGTCAGCCGCCGGCGCAGCACGGCACCGGCGTCGATCTGCGCTGCCGTGCCGCCCTGCACCGCGATCAGCGCGATGCGGCCGTCGTCGGCCAGGCACTGCAGCTCGCGGGCGATGTAGTCGCCGGCCACCATGTCGAGGATCACGTCGGCACCGCGGCCGTCGGTGACCCGCTTCACTTCGGCGACGAAGTCGTGCGTGCGGTAGTTGATCGCGTGGTCGGCGCCGAGCGCCACGCAGGCGGCGCACTTGTCGTCGCTGCCGGCGGTGGCGATCACGCGCGCACCGAAGGCCTTCGCCAACTGGATCGCGGTGACGCCGATGCCGCTGGTGCCGCCCTGCACCAGCAGCGTCTCGCCGGGCTGCAGGTGCGCGCGCTCGAACACGTTGGACCAGACGGTGAAGAAGGTCTCGGGCAGGCTGGCGGCCTCGATGTCGCTGAAGCCCTTCGGCACCGGCAGACACTGGCCGACCGGTGCGACGCACAGCTCGGCATAGCCGCCACCGGCCACCAGCGCGCAGACGCGGTCGCCGATCGCGATGCCGGCCTCGGCCAGCGCCGCCGCATCGCCACCGATCACCTCGCCCGCGACCTCCAGCCCCGGCAGGTCGGACGCGCCCGGCGGCACCGGGTACAGGCCCTTGCGTTGCAGCACGTCGGGCCGGTTGACGCCCGACGCGGCCACGCGGATCAGCAACTCGCCGGCCGCAGGCACCGGTGCCGCGCGCTCGATGGCGCGCAGCACGTCGGGCGCGCCGGGGGTGGTGATCGCGATGGCTTTCATCGGAAGCTCGGTGGGCAGGACGCCGCCACACGGCCACCGCGTCGAGACGCAGCGGCCGCGCGGCCGGTCATCACTCCTGCACAGGCGCCTGGTCGCGGTCGATCAGGGCCTTCATCGACAGCTTGACGCGGCCCTTCTCGTCGGTCTCGAGCACCTTGACCTTGACGATCTGGCCTTCCTTCAGGAAGTCGGTGACCTTCTCGACGCGCTGGTGCGCGATCTGGCTGATGTGCAGCAGGCCGTCCTTGCCCGGGAGCAGGTTGACCAGCGCACCGAACTCGAGCAGCTTGGTGATCGGGCCTTCGTAGACCTTGCCCACTTCGACTTCGGCGGTGATCTCTTCGATGCGCTTCTTCGCGTAGGCGGCCTTGTCGGAGTCGGCCGACGCGATCGTGATCGTGCCGTCTTCGCCGATGTCGATCGTGGTGCCGGTTTCTTCGGTCAGCGCACGGATGGTCGCGCCGCCCTTGCCGATCACGTCACGGATCTTCTCCGGGTTGATCTTCATCGTGTACAGGCGCGGTGCGAACTGCGAGACCTCGGTCTTGGCTTCGCCCATCGCTTCGGTCATCTTGCCGAGGATGTGCAGACGCGCTTCCTTGGCCTGCGCCAGTGCGACCTGCATGATTTCCTTCGTGATGCCCTGGATCTTGATGTCCATCTGCAGCGCGGTCACGCCGGCGGTCGTGCCGGCGACCTTGAAGTCCATGTCGCCCAGGTGATCTTCATCGCCGAGGATGTCGGTCAGCACCGCGAAGCGGTTGCCGTCCTTGATCAGGCCCATCGCGATGCCGGCGACGTGCGCCTTCAGCGGCACGCCGGCGTCCATCAGCGCGAGGCAGCCGCCGCACACCGAGGCCATCGACGACGAACCGTTCGATTCGGTGATCTCCGAGACCACGCGCATCGAGTACGGGAACTCGACGCGGTCCGGCAGCACCGCGACCAGCGCGCGCTTGGCGAGGCGGCCGTGGCCGATCTCGCGGCGCTTCGGGGTGCCGACACGGCCGGTTTCGCCGGTGGCGAACGGAGGCATGTTGTAGTGCAGCATGAAGTGCTCGCTGTACTCGCCGGCGAGTGCATCGATCTTCTGCGAATCGCGGTCGGTGCCGAGCGTCGCGGCGACCAGCGCCTGCGTCTCGCCGCGGGTGAACAGCGCCGAGCCGTGGACGCGCGGCAGCACGCCGTTGCGGATCTCGATCGCGCGCACGGTGCGGGTGTCGCGGCCGTCGATGCGGGGCTCGCCCGACAGGATCTGGCTGCGCACGATGCGGGCTTCGATGTCGAACAGCACGTTGTCGACCTTGACCTTGTCGACCACGACGCCTTCAGCGGTCAGCGCGGCGACGACGGACGCGGTGGCTTCGCGCGTGGCCTGCGTGCGGGCCTGCTTCGAGCGGATCTGGTAGGCGGCGCGCAGCTTCTCTTCGGCCAGGCCGGTGATCTTGCCGATGAAGGCTTCGTCCTTGGCGGGCGCGGCCCAGTCCCAGGAAGGCTTGCCGGCTTCACGCACGAGTTCGTTGATCGCGGCGATGGCAATCTTGCTCTGGTCGTGGCCGTAGACCACGCCGCCGAGCATGATCTCTTCGCTCAGCTGCTGGGCTTCGGATTCGACCATCAGCACGGCGGCTTCGGTGCCGGCGACGACCAGGTCCATCTGCGAATCGAGCAGCTGGGTCTTGCCCGGGTTCAGCACGTACTGGCCGTTGACGTAGCCGACGCGTGCGGCACCGATCGGGCCGTTGAACGGGATGCCGGAGATCGCGAGCGCGGCGCTCGAGCCGATCAGCGCGGCGATGTCGGCCGAGACTTCCGGGTTCAGCGACAGCACGTGGATCACGACCTGGACTTCGTTGTAGAAGCCTTCGGGGAACAGCGGGCGCAGCGGGCGGTCGATCAGGCGCGAGGTCAGCGTCTCGAGTTCGCTCGGGCGGCCTTCACGCTTGAAGAAGCTGCCGGGGATCTTGCCGGCGGCGTAGGTCTTCTCGATGTAGTCGACGGTCAGCGGGAAGAAATCCTGGCCCGGCTTCGCGTTCTTGGCACCGACCACGGTGGCGAGGATCACGGTGTCCTCGATGTTGACCAGCACGGCACCGCTCGACTGGCGGGCGATCTCGCCGGTTTCCAGCGTGACCGAGTGCTGGCCCCATTGGAAGGTCTTGGTGACTTTGTTGAACATGCTCATGTCATTTCTCCGGTTTGTTGTCAGCGCCTCGTGAGGGCGGCGCCTTTCGACCCGGAACTGCGGCAACCTGGCGCGATGCCATTCCAGCGGCGCTCATGACTTCGAACGCTGGTGGAATGACACATCGTCATCTGTGGGTGCTCAGCTCCAAAAGCGCAAAGAGCCTGTGCTGGTGATCCAGACAGGCTCTCGGCTTTCATTCGCGGATTACTTGCGCAGACCCAGCTTCTGGATCAGCGCGGTGTAGCGGTCGGCATCGGTCTTGCGCAGGTAGGCCAGCAGGCTCTTGCGGGTGTTGACCATCTTCAGCAGGCCGCGGCGACCGTGGTGGTCCTTCAGGTGCAGCTTGAAGTGGGGGGTCAGCTCGTTGATGCGGGCGGTCAGCAGGGCCACTTGCACTTCGGGGGACCCGGTGTCGTTGGCGGTGCGGGCATTGGCCTTGACGATCTCGGCCTTGTTCAGATCTGCGACGGACATGTCAGTTTCCTGATGTTCCCGCCAGGGTTTGTGGGCGGGAGGTTGCTACTTGCGGTCGCGGGTGAAACTGACCCGCGCCGTGCGATTTGCCTGGCACCCTGGGCACCCATCTTGATGGGATCAGGACGCAAAGCCCGTCGATTATAGCCTCAACGCGCGCTTCAGCCGATCCACCCCTTCCACCAGCCGTGCCGGGTCGCGCGACGCGAAACACCAGCGCAGCCAGCCCTCGGCCTCGTCGCCGAAGGCCGCGCCGGGCGCCAGGCCCAGCCCGACGCCGGTGACCAGCCGCTTCGCCAGCGCCAGCGAATCGTCTTCGCCATCGACGCGGAAGAAGGCGTACATGCCGCCAGCCGGCATCGCCAGCGTGACGCCCGGCAGCGCCTGCAGGCGCGGCACCAGCGTGTCGCGGCAGGCCTTCAGCCGGCCGATCAGGCCCGGCACGAAGCCGCCGGCGCCCTGCAGTGCCGCGATGCCGGCGCGCTGCACGAACACCGGCGCGCACGAGGTGTTGAACTCGATCAGCTTGCCGATGTCGGCCGTCAGCGCCGCCGGCACGACCAGCGAGCCGAGCCGCCAGCCGGTCATCAGGAAGCTCTTCGAGAAGCTGTGCGCGACCACCAGCCGGTCGTCGGCCTCGGCGATGTCGAGGAAGCTCGGCGCCGCACGGCTTGACTCAGAGAAAGGCCCCGGCTCGTAGTAAAGCCGCTCGTAGACCTCGTCGGCGACGATCCAGGTGCCGGTGCGGCGGCAGTGATCGAGCACCGCCTGCTGCTCGGCGCGGGTCATCGTCCAGCCGGTCGGGTTGTTCGGTGCGTTGACGAGCAGCAGCCGGGTGTTGCCGGTGATCGCGGACAGCAGGCGCTCGAGGTCGAGCTGCCACGCACCGTCGCGCACCTGCAGCGACACCCGCTTCACGTCGGCCCCGAGGATCGCCGGCTGCGCGGTGATGTTCGGCCACACCGGCACCACCGCGACCACCTCGTCGCCGGCGCCGACCAGCGCCTGCGTCGCGATCATCAGCCCGTTGACGCCCGACGACGTGACCGCGATGCGCTCGGCGCCAACCGGCCGGTGCAGCCCGCTCGCGTAGCCCGCCAGCGCGTCACGAAGCTCCGGCAGGCCGAGGTTGTGCGCATACGCCGTCTCGCCGCGGCGCAGCGATGCGACCGCGGCCTCGGTGACGAAATCCGGCGTCGGCTCGTCGCTCTCGCCGAACCAGAACGGCAGCACGTCGGTGCGGCCGATTGCCGCATTCGCGACTTCGCGGATCTTCGATGCCGGCAGGTTCGCAATCACATCTCTCATGGGCGCTCCATCGCACAGCGGTGCGGCATCTCGGTCTGGGATTCGGTGAGCTGCAGCACGGTCTTGAAGCCGTAGCCGGAGCCCTCGTTGTCGAAGCGCACGCCGGGGCTGCCGACGCGCTGCATCACGCTGACGACCAGCGGCTGCTCGAACTGGTGGTCGCCGGCGCGCATCGTGCCATGGTGGAAGCCGCCGAGGTAGCGCGGGTCCAGCTTCAGGCCTTCGAGCGCGCGCGCCACGGCCAGCGGGTCGGCGCTGCCGGCCTTCTCGATCGCCGCCGCCAACATCTCGACCATCGCCTGCATGCGCATGTGCACGTAGTCGTCCTGCGGGTTCGGGAAGCGCTCGCGGAATGCCGCATAGAACTTGTCCGAGGCCGCGCCGCCGACGTTCGGATGCCATTCGGCCACCGCCAGCACGCGGTCGACACCGGCCTCGCCGATCGCCGCCGGCGCGCCGAGCGCGTTGCCGTAGAAGGTGTAGAAGCGCGCGTCCAGCCCGGCCTCGCGCCCGGCGCGGATCAGCAGCGTCAGGTCGTTGCCCCAGTTGCCGGTGAGCACCGCCTGCGCACCGCTCGCCTTGATCTTCGCGGCGTACGGCAGGAAATCCTTGATGCGGCCGAGCGGATGGAGCTCGTCGCCGACGATCTCGATGTCGGGCCGCTTGGCCGCGAGCATCGTGCGCGCCTGGCGCAGCACGCTCTGGCCGAAGCTGTAGTCCTGGCCGATCAGGTAGACCTTCTTCACGCGCACATCGGCAGCGAGCACGTCGGTCAGCGCCTGCAGCCGCATGTCCGCATGCGCATCGAAGCGGAAGTGCCAGAAGCTGCACTTCTCGTTCGTCAGCGCCGGGTCGACGGCCGAGTAGTTCAGGAAGATCGCGCGGCGCGACGGCTCGCGCTGGTTCTGCTTGTTCAGCGCATCGATCAGCACGGCCGCGGTGGCCGAGCTGTTGCCTTGCATCACGACGCCGATCTTCTGGTCGATCGCCGAGCGCAGCAGCGACAGCGCCTCTTCGTTGCTGCCCTTGCTGTCGAAGCGCACCAGCTCGAGCGGATGGCGGCCATCGGGCAGGTTCACGCCGCCGCGCTGGTTCACGCGCTCGACGGCCCACAGCAGGTTGCGGTAGACCGCCTCGCCGGCGTTCGCGAACGCGCCGGACAGGCCTTCGATCAGGGCCACGCGCACCGGCTCCGGTGCCGCGGCGGTTGCAGGTGCCGCGATCCCCTGCCCTGCCAGCGCCAGCCCCGCCAGCACTGCAGCACAGCGCTTCACCCAACGCACGATCTTCATTTTTCAACCCACTTGAAAACAAAAATGCCGCTCCAAGTTTCAGCGGCATGGTTGCTGCGCTGTGCAGCGATTGAATGGATTGTAGGAGCCATCATGTTCGTTCTGACCCCCTCGCTGTCGTCGCGCCGTGCCACCTCGCTCGAGCGCGCTTTCGATCACCTGTTCGCCGACCGCCTGCCGCCCGCAGCGGCCCAGCCGCGCGTGCCCGCCCTCGACGTCGTCGAGAGCGACACCGCGTACACGCTGACGCTGGACCTGCCGGGCCTCGCGAAAGACCAGCTGAAGGTCTCGGTGGAAGGCCGCCGCGTGACGCTGGAAGCCGGTGACGCGAAGACCGCCGACGCCAAGGAAGGCGAGCGCGTGCTGTACCGCGAACGCGCCGCGGCGCACTACGCCCGCACGGTCGCGCTGCCGGCCGAAGTGGACCAGGCGAACTCGAACGCGAAGTTCGAGAACGGCGTGCTGACGCTGACGCTCGCCAAGCGCGTGCCGACCGGCGCGACGCAGATCAGCATCAGCTGATCTCAGCCGGCGCATCGGCCGCGGCGAGCGACGCCAGCGGCCAGCGCGGCTTCACGTCGAAGCCGTAGTCGTGGCCGGCCGCGGCGCCACGCTGCAGCCGCATCGCGGCGGCGAGCGCGATCATCGCGCCGTTGTCGGTGCACAGCGCCAGTTCGGGGTAATGCACCCTGACCTGGCGCTTCGCACATTCGGCGTTCAACTGCGCGCGCAAGCGGCTGTTCGCACCGACCCCGCCGGCAACGACGAGCCGCTTCAGCCCGGTCTGCTTCAGCGCCGCGAGCGATTTCTTCAGCAGCACCTCGACGATCGCGGCCTGCGTCGACGCGGCCACGTCGGCGCGCTGCACATCGGTCGGCGTGTCGCCGAGCTTGCGCAGCTGCGTCATCACCGCGGTCTTCAGCCCGGCGAACGAGAAATCGAGGTCGCCGCTGTGCAGCAGCGGCCGCGGCAGCGCGTAGGCATCGGGCCGGCCCGATTCGGCGAGTTGCGCCAGCGCCGGCCCGCCCGGGTAGCCCAGCCCGAGCAGCTTGGCCGATTTGTCGAAGGCCTCGCCGGCCGCATCGTCGATGCTTTCGCCGAGCAGTTCGTAGCGGCCGACGTCGTCGACCCGCATCAGCTGCGTGTGGCCGCCGGACACCAGCAGCGCGACGAACGGAAACGCCGGCGGATCGCTTGCGAGGAACGGCGACAGCAGGTGCCCTTCGAGGTGGTGCACGCCGAGCACCGGCTTGCCGAGCGACGCGGCCAGCGCGCACGCGACACCGGCTCCCACCAGCAGCGCCCCCGCCAGGCCCGGCCCGCGCGTGAACGCCACCACGTCGATCTCGGCCAGCGTCGCGCCGGCCTCGCGCAACACTTGCTCGGTCAGCGGCAGCACGCGCCGGATGTGATCGCGCGAGGCCAGCTCCGGCACCACGCCGCCATAGGCCTGGTGCATCGCGATCTGGCTGTGCAGCGCATGGGCCAGCAGGGTCGGAACCCCCGTCGGGCCGGCCTCCACCAGCGCCACGCCCGTTTCGTCACACGATGATTCCACGCCCAGGACCTTCATCCAGCGAGTGTAGCCAGCGCGTTCGCAACGGCCTGTCGGCGCCAAATCCGTCACGGCCGACACAAGGGTTTACCCTTTATCCCTATCCGACCCCCTTCCCCGTTCGGCCGCGGGCGACTACCCTCCGAGCCCGAGCAGTGCATCGAAGCAACTGCCAACTACAACAACGTCGTTAGGGAACCCCCATGAAGGAATACCGCCTGTTGGCCTGGACGGAGCTACCCGCGCCGTTCCATCGCACCGCGTATCGCCGGATGCTGAGCGACATGTCGCACCGGCACATGACGCTGGAGCAACTCGCTTCCATCGCCGGGCTGAAGCGCCAGGAGGTGCAACTCTTCATCGACGCGCTCGAAGCGCAAGGCCTGCTCGAAGAACGCGAGTTCGACGTGCCGCACACCGATTCGGTGTTCGACTCGCTGCGGCCGCTGGGTGGCTGGATCCGCCGCGCACTGCACACGACACCTCACGAGCGCTGATTTTCCGGCGATCCGGCACACGGCGCGCCCACCGCGTGGCGCGGATGTTGCTGCGCTCGTCGCCATGAAGCCGCCGCGCGCGCCGACCGCCCCGGTCCTGCGCATCGTCATCGTTGCCCCCGACACGCTCGCCCCCGACGGCAGCGAAGGCGCGCCCGACCCGATCGAGGCCGAGCGCTCGCGGGCGCTGCGCATCGGGCTGCTGGAGAACGGCTACAACATCGTCGCGGTGCTGCCGGCCGACGTCTACCTGCCGGACCGGCTGGCGCAGATCCAGCCCGACATGATCATCATCGACGCCGAGAGCCAGGCGCGCGACACGCTGGAGCATGTCGTGATGGCCACCCGCGATGCGCGCCGGCCGATCGTGCTGTTCACCGACGACGACGACACCAGCCATGTGCCCGATGCGATCGCCGCCGGCGTCACCGCCTACGTGGTGGCCGGCCTCGCGCCGGAGCGGGTGAAGCCGGTGCTGGACGTCGCGATGGCGCGCTTCCGGCATGAAGAAGGGCTGCGCCGCGAGCTGGCCGATGCACGCACCGAGCTCTCGGACCGCAAGCTGATCGACCGCGCAAAGGGCCTGCTGATGTCGCGCCAGGGCCTGAGCGAAGAAGCCGCCTATGCACGGCTGCGCAAGGCCGCGATGGACAAGGGCCTGCGGCTCGCCGACGTCGCCCAGCGCATCCTCGACGTCTCCGACCTGCTCGGCTGAACGCACTTCGGCAGTGCGGCATGCGGCGCAATTGGTGCGTCGCAGCATCTCCACCCTGCCCTGTTCCCCGGAAGACCGCTGTGGCACGCCGCTTGCGTAAGCCCTGGCGGAAGGTCAACGGCGATCTTCCACAGACATCCGCACGCACCAAGGTTGGCGCGAGGCGGGTCGGACGATGGCGTCCCCACGTGACAGGCCCCGCCTGCACCGTGCGGACGCCTTTTTGTTTTTGCTTTCCGAGAACCTGAGCCACGCCATGACAAGCCCACTCACGCGAAAGAACCTGATGAGCCGCCGAACCCTGATCAAAGCCGCTGCCGCCGGCGGTGCAGCCGGCCTGGTGCCGGGGCTGCAGAGCGCGGTGTACGCGCAAGGCTCCGACAAGCCCGAGAAGGAAGAAGTGCGCATCGGCTTCATCCCGCTGACCGACTGCGCGTCGGTCGTGATGGCCTCGGTGCTCGGCTTCGACAAGAAGTACGGCGTCAAGATCATCCCGACCAAGGAGGCCTCGTGGGCCGGCGTGCGCGACAAGCTGGTCAACGGCGAGCTCGACATGGCGCACGTGCTGTACGGCCTGGTCTACGGCGTGCACCTGGGCGTGGGCGGGCCGAAGAAGGACATGGCCGTGCTGATGACGCTGAACAACAACGGCCAGGCGATCACGCTGTCGAAGAAGCTGGCCGACAAGGGCGCGGTCGATGGCGCGTCGCTCGCCAAGGTGATGGCCACCGACAAGCGCGAATACACCTTCGCGCAGACCTTCCCGACCGGCACGCACGCGATGTGGCTGTACTACTGGCTCGCGAGCGTCGGCATCAACCCGATGAAGGATGCCAAGGTCATCACCGTGCCGCCGCCGCAGATGGTGGCCAACATGCGCGTCGGCAACATGGACGGTTACTGCGTCGGCGAGCCCTGGGGCCACCGCGCGATCATGGACGGCATCGGCATCACCGCGGTGACCACGCAGGACATCTGGAAGGACCACCCCGAGAAGGTGCTGGGCACCACCGGCGAGTTCGTCAAGAAGTACCCGAACACCGCGCGCGCCGTGATGATGGCGGTGATCGAGGCGAGCCGCTGGATCGATGCGAGCCTGCAGAACAAGCTGAAGATGGCCGAGACGGTGGCCGACAAGTCGTACGTCAACACCGGCGTCGACGCGATCAACCAGCGCATCCTGGGCCGCTACCAGAACGGCCTCGGCAAGACCTGGGACGACCCCAACCACATGAAGTTCTTCAACGACGGTGCGGTGAACTACCCGTACCTGAGCGACGGCATGTGGTTCCTGACGCAGCACAAGCGCTGGGGGCTGTTGAAGGAGCACCCGGACTACCTGGGCGTCGCGAAGCAGATCAACCAGATCGAGCTGTACAAGCAGGCCGCGGGCGCGATGAAGATCAACGTGCCGAAGGAGCCGCTGCGCAGCGCGAAGCTGATCGACGGCATCGTCTGGGACGGCAAGGACCCGGTCAAGTACGCCGACAGTTTCAAGATCAAGGCCTGAGGGCCTTCCAGGAGAACGCCATGGTCAGTGCCGTGTTTCACTCTCCGTCCGCAGGCGCCGACGATGCGGCGCCTGCCGCCGTGCCGCCAACGGCCGCGCCCGCTCCCGCCCCCAGCGCGCCTCGCATGCCCTTCGACTGGAACGGGCTGCTGCTGAAGGTGCTGCCGCCGCTGATCGGCATCGGTTTGCTGGTCGGCATCTGGGCGCTGCTGACGATGAACGGCGGCAGTTTCCCGACGCCGGCGGCCACCTTCACCGAAGCGGTCAAGCTGTTCTCGGACCCGTTCTACAGCAAGGGCCCGAACGACCAGGGCATCGGCTGGAACATCCTGTTCTCGCTGCAGCGCGTCGCGATCGGCTTCGGGCTGGCGGCGCTGGTCGGCATCCCGGCGGGCTTCCTGATCGGGCGCTTCAGCTTCCTGAACCACATGGCGTCGCCGCTGATCAGCCTGCTGCGCCCGGTGTCGCCGCTGGCCTGGCTGCCGATCGGGCTGCTGGTGTTCAAGGCCGCGAACCCGGCGGCGATCTGGACGATCTTCATCTGCTCGATCTGGCCGATGATCATCAACACCGCGGTCGGCGTGCAGCGCGTGCCGGCCGACTACCTGAACGTGGCGCGCGTGCTGAACCTGTCGGAGTGGAAGGTGATGACGCGCATCCTGTTCCCTGCGGTGCTGCCGTACATGCTGACCGGCGTGCGGCTGAGCGTGGGCACGGCCTGGCTGGTGATCGTCGCGGCCGAGATGCTGACCGGTGGCGTCGGCATCGGCTTCTGGGTGTGGGACGAGTGGAACAACCTGAACGTCACGCACATCCTGATCGCGATCTTCGTGATCGGCATCGTCGGGCTGCTGCTCGAATGGGCGCTGATCGCGGTGGCCAAACGCTTCACCTACGACGAGGTCTGACCATGGCATCGAACTCCAGCTTCATCGAGGTGCACCAGGCCGAGATGGTGTTCAGCACGAAGAAGGGCCGCTTCCATGCGCTGCGCGAGATCAACCTGTCGGTCGCCAAGGGCGAGTTCGTCACGCTGATCGGCCACTCGGGCTGCGGCAAGTCGACGCTGCTGAACCTGATCGCCGGGCTCACGCTGCCGACCGGTGGCTCGCTGATATGTGATGGCCGAGAGATCGCCGCTCCCGGGCCGGAGCGCGCGGTGGTGTTCCAGAACCACTCGCTGCTGCCGTGGCTGACCTGCCATGAGAACGTGCACCTCGCGGTCGAGCGGGTGTTCGGCGCGAGCGAATCGAAGGCGCAGCTGAAGGAGCGTTCGCTGGCGGCGCTCGGACTCGTCAACATGGCGCATGCGGCGGGCAAGCGTCCGCATGAGATCTCCGGCGGCATGAAGCAGCGGGTGGGCATTGCGCGGGCGCTGGCAATGGAGCCCAAGGTGCTGCTGATGGACGAGCCCTTCGGTGCGCTCGATGCGCTGACCCGCGCCCATCTGCAGGACGAACTGCTGAAAATCGTCGCTCGCACGCACAGCACGGTGGTGATGGTGACGCACGACGTCGACGAGGCAGTGCTGCTGTCGGACCGGATCGTGATGATGACCAACGGGCCGGCGGCGACGATCGGCGAGATCCTGTCGATCGACCTGGCCCGGCCGCGCGATCGGGTCGAGTTGGCGGAAGATCACAAGTACGTGCACTACCGCAAAGAGGTGCTGGACTTTCTCTACACGCGGCACGGCCACGTCGAGCAGGCCGCCTGAGCGTCAGTGGTAGTCGTCTTCGCGTTGATGCCTGACCGCAAGGACCGTGACCGTCCCGGCGTTCTCGATCTCGTACAACGCGACGTAGCCCCTGCCGCGAAGCGGAATGATCAGCTCCCGCTGGAACGCGCTGCCGGCTGACGATTTCCGGTACAGGAACGGTGCGTGACCGAGGCGGTGCTCGACCTCGTCGCGAATGGTGTCGATGGCAAGCTGCGCGTGATCGAAGTCTTCGATCGTTTCAGCCTCCCGCAACAGGAAATCGAAGAGTTCGAGGAGATCGTTGCGGGCTGCGTCGGTGTAGCGGACCTTGAAATTCCCGCTCATCCCAGCACGCGTTTGCGCCGATCGTCCAGCCTGCGCTGAAGTTCATCGTGCACATCGGCCGCTGCATGGTAGAGCCCGGTTCGCCGCGCCTCTTCCGCGGAACTCAACCCGCGTGCGATGAATTCGCCCTGCACGCGTCGGCGTTGGATGGTGTCCCGCACGGCCGTCTCGATCAGGCTGCTCAGCGTCTCGCCCTCGCGAAGCACACTTTCGGCAGCCTCTCGCAGTTCGGCATCGACGCGAAGCGAAGGGAATGTGGACGGCTTCATGGATTGCGTTGCAATTGCGACGCGTCGAGTGTAGCCGCGACCGAAGACCCGCACCATGTGGCACACCCCTTGCTTAAAGAACTTCGGCAAGAGCGATGCGCTTGTCGTCTATCTCCTCAGTAGGGCCCGGCCCTTTCCGAACCGCCTGATCCGCGTGGGTCAGGCGGTTTTTTTACGCCAGGATCAATGGTTTTCCTTGGCGTGGTTGATCGTGTACTTCGGGATTTCGATCGTCACGTCGGCCTGCGACAGGATCGCCTGGCACGACAGGCGCGATTGCGGCTCCAGACCCCAGGCGCGGTCCAGCAGGTCTTCCTCGGATTCGTCCATCTCGCCGAGCGACGAGAAGCCCTCGCGCACCACGACGTGGCAGGTCGTGCACGCACAACTCAGTTCGCAGGCGTGCTCGATCTCGATGCCGTTCTCGAGCAAGGCCTCGCAGACCGAGGTGCCCGGTGTGGCGGTGATCTGTGTGCCGGTCGGGCAGTACTCGGGGTGGGGCAGGATCTTGATGACAGGCATGGGGGCTCAGACTTCCTCGACGCGCCGGCCGGCCAGCGCCTGCCGGATGCCACGGTTCATGCGCTCGGCCGCAAAGGCTTCGGTGCCCTTGGCCAGCGCTTCGACGGCGGCGTCGATCTGGTGGTGATCTTCGGATTCGCGGCTCGCTTCGAGCGCCGCGAGCAGTTGATGGATCGCGGCCTGCTCGTCGGCGCTCAGCAGGTCGCCATCGGCGGCCAACGCGGAGCGCGTCGCGAGCAGCATGCGCTCGGCCTCGACACGCGACTCGCGCAGGCTGCGCGCGCGCATGTCGGCGTCGGCGGTGCTGAAGCTCTCGGTCAGCATGCGCGCGACCTCGTCGTCGGACAGGCCGTAGCTCGGCTTCACGGTGATCGCCGCCTCGACGCCCGACACCTCCTCGCGCGCGCTGACGCTCAGCAGCCCGTCGGCATCGACCTGGAAGCTGACGCGGATGCGCGCCGCACCAGCCACCATCGGCGGCATGCCGCGCAGCTCGAAGCGCGCGAGCGAGCGGCAGTCGCTGACCAGCTCGCGCTCCCCCTGCACGACGTGCAGCGCCATCGCGGTCTGCCCGTCCTTGAAGGTCGTGAACTCCTGCGCACGCGCGGTCGGGATCGTGCTGTTGCGCGGGATGATGCGCTCCACCAGGCCACCCATCGTCTCGAGGCCGAGCGACAGCGGGATCACGTCGAGCAGCAGCAGTTCGTCGGCACCGGCATTGCCGGCCAGCGCATTGGCCTGGATCGCGGCACCCAACGCCACGACCTCGTCGGGGTTCAGGTTGGTCAGCGGCGTCTTGCCGAAGAACCCGGCGACCGCCGCCTGCACCATCGGCATGCGCGTCGAGCCACCAACCATCACGACGCCCTGCACCTCGTCCTTCGCGGCCTGCGCATCGCGCAGCACCTTGCGCACTGCCGCCAGCGTGCGTGCCATCAGCGCGGCACCCAGCGATTCGAACTGCTCGCGCGTCACGCGCACCGACAACTCGCCGGACGACAACGGGCTCGCCAGCGTGGCATGGTCGGCCGACGACAGCTTCTCTTTCGCGGCGCGTGCGGCCACCAGCACGGCGCGCTTGTCCTGCGGCGTGTCCGCGTGCAGGCCGGCTTGGTCCAGCGCCCAGTCGGCCAGCGTGCGATCGAAATCATCGCCGCCCAGTGCCGAATCGCCGCCGGTGGCAACGACCTCGAACACGCCCTTCGTCAGCTTCAGCAGCGAGATGTCGAAGGTGCCGCCGCCCAGGTCGTAGACCGCGTACAGCCCTTCGGAGCCGTTCTCCAGCCCGTAGGCGATCGCCGCGGCGGTCGGCTCGTTGATCAGGCGCAGCACGTTCAGGCCGGCGAGCTGCGCGGCGTCTTTCGTGGCCTGGCGCTGCGCATCGTCGAAGTAGGCCGGCACCGTGATGACCGCGCCGAACAGGTCGTCGGCGAAGGTGTCCTCGGCGCGGTAGCGCAGCGTCGCGAGGATCTCGGCCGACACCTCGACCGGCGACTTCACGCCGTCGATCGTGCGCAGCTGCACCATGCCAGGCGCATCGACAAAATCGTAGGGGAGTTTCTCGACGTGCGCGATGTCGCGCAGCCCGCGCCCCATGAAGCGCTTGACCGACACGATGGTGTTGGCCGGATCGATCGCGGCCTGCGCCAGCGCAGCATGGCCGATCTCGCGCCGCCCTTCGGGCAGGTAGCGCACCGCCGACGGCAGGATCACATGGCCGGTTTCGTCCGGCAGGCATTCGGACACGCCGTTGCGCACCGCCGCGACCAGCGAATGCGTGGTGCCGAGGTCGATGCCGACCGCAATGCGGCGCTGGTGGGGATCGGGGGCGCCCCCGGGTTCGGAAATTTGCAGCAGGGCCATGGTGTCTATTGTCCCAGCGCTTCCAGGCGCTGATCGACGTCGTCGGCAAAGCGCTCTACGAACATGAGGGCTCTGACCTGTTGCGCCGCGGCCGCCCAGTCGTGGCGCTCGTCCAGCGTGGCCTGCAAGGCGGCAAGGGCCTGCTGGCGATGCGATGCCACGTCGTCGGCGAGGGACTCGACGGCGGGCAGGTCGCCGGCATCGTCGAGTGCCTCGCGCCATTCCATCTGCTGCATCAGGAAGCTGCCGGGCATCGCGGTGTTGTTCTCGGCGTCGATCGCCGCGCCGTTCAGCTCGCACAGGTAGGCGGCGCGCTTCAGCGGGTTCTTCAGGCGCTGGTAGGCCTCGTTCACCCGCACCGCCCATTGCATCGCGACACGCTGGGCCGCACCGCCCTCGGCGGCGAAGCGGTCGGGGTGCACCTCGGCCTGCAGCGCGCGCCAGCGGGCGTCGAGCTCGTCGCGGTCGAGCACGAAGCGCCGCGGCAGGTCGAACAGTTCGAAATCGTCGCTATCGAGCTTCATGGCTTGATTTCAGGCAACAAAAAGGCGCGGCTTGCGGCCGCGCCTGGTTGGCAAGCGCTGGTGCGCTAGACGCGGAACGACTCGCCGCAACCGCAGCGGTCTTTCTCGCGCGGATTCTGGAACTTGAACCCCTCGTTCAAGCCTTCGCGCACGAAGTCGAGTTGCGTGCCGTCGATGTACGGCAGGCTCTTCGGATCGACCAGCACCTTCACGCCGCGGTCTTCGAACACCGCGTCTTCAGGCGCCACGTCATCGGCGTATTCCAGCTTGTAGGCCAGGCCCGAGCAACCGGTCGTCTTGACGCCCAGCCGGACGCCGACGCCCTTGCCGCGCTTGGTGATGTAGCGCGACACATGGCGTGCCGCGGCTTCGGTCAGCGTGACGGCCATGGTCTCAGTGGGTCGTGGCAGCGGCGGTGGCAAGCGCCGATGCGCCGGTCTTGGCCTTGTAGTCGTTCACCGCCGCCTTGATCGCGTCTTCCGCCAGGATCGAGCAGTGGATCTTGACCGGCGGCAGCGCCAGTTCTTCGGCGATGTGCGTGTTCTTGATCGTCAGCGCCTCGTCGAGCGACTTGCCCTTGACCCATTCGGTCACCAGCGAGCTCGACGCGATCGCCGAGCCGCAGCCGTAGGTCTTGAACTTCGCGTCTTCGATCAGGCCCGTCACCGGGTTCACCTTGATCTGCAGCTTCATCACGTCGCCACAGGCCGGTGCGCCGACCATGCCGGTGCCCACGGTGTCGTCGCCCTTTTCGAACGAACCGACGTTGCGCGGGTTCTCGTAGTGCTCAACCACTTTTTCGCTGTAAGCCATTTCAGTTCTCCGTACTTCTTGTCTACAACTTCAGTGGGCAGCCCACTGAATCGTGCTGATGTCGATGCCGTCCTTGAACATCTCCCACAAGGGCGAGAGTTCGCGCAATTTCGCGACGCGGTCTTTCAGCGTCGTGATCACGTAGTCGATTTCTTCGGTGGTCGTGAAGCGGCCGATGGTCATGCGCAGGCTGGAGTGCGCGAGTTCGTCGCTGCGGCCGAGTGCGCGCAGCACGTAGCTCGGTTCCAGGCTGGCCGAGGTGCAGGCCGAGCCCGACGACACCGCGATGCCCTTGATGCCCATGATCAACGATTCGCCTTCGACGAAGTTGAACGACATGTTCACGTTGTGCGGCACGCGCCGCTCGGCGTGGCCGTTCAGGAAGGTCTGCTCGATGTCCTTCAGGCCGTTGATCAGGCGCTGCTGCAGCATCCGGATGCGCTCGTTGTCGGCACCCATCTCGGCGTGCGCGATGCGGTAGGCCTCGCCCATGCCGACGATCTGGTGCGTCGCGAGCGTGCCCGAGCGCATGCCGCGCTCATGCCCGCCACCGTGCATCTGCGCCTCGATGCGCACGCGCGGCTTGCGGCGCACGTACAGCGCGCCGATGCCCTTCGGGCCGTAGGTCTTGTGCGAGGCCAGGCTCATCAGGTCGACCGGCAACGCAGCCAGGTCGATCGTCACCTTGCCGGTGGCCTGGGCCGCGTCGACGTGGAAGATGATGCCGCGCTCGCGGCACATCGCACCGATCGTCTCGATGTCCTGGATGACGCCGATCTCGTTGTTGACGAACAGCACCGAGACCAGGATGGTGTCGGGGCGCATCGCCGCCTTCAGCGTGTCGAGGTCGAGCAGGCCGTCTTCCTGCACGTCGAGGTAGGTCACCTCGAAGCCCTGGCGCTCCAGTTCGCGCATCGTGTCGAGCACGGCCTTGTGCTCGGTCTTCAGCGTGATCAGGTGCTTGCCGCGCGTCTTGTAGAACTGCGCGGCGCCCTTCAGCGCCAGGTTGATGGATTCGGTCGCGCCCGAGGTCCAGACGATCTCGCGCGGATCGGCACCGACCAGCGCCGCGACCTGCTCACGCGCCTTCTCGACCGCTGCTTCCGCCTCCCACCCCCACGCGTGGCTGCGCGAGGCCGGGTTGCCGAAATGCTCGCGCAACCACGGGATCATCGCGTCGACCACGCGCTGGTCCACCGGCGTCGTCGCGCCGTAGTCCATGTAGATCGGGAAATGGGGGGTCATGTCCATGGGAATTCAGCTACAAAGAAGCGGTGAACAAGCGAAGGTTGGAAGCAGTTACTTCGAGAAGGCAGCGCCGCCGAGGGCGAAGACCGAATTCGGCGCAGTGATCTTGATCGGCTTGACGACCGGCTGCGTCGAGATCGCGCGCTTGACCGGTTGCTCCTCGATCGAGATGCCCTTGGCGAGCTGCTCGTCGACCAGCTTGCGCAGCGAGATCGAATCGAGGTACTCGATCATCTTGGAATTCAGGCTGGCCCACAGGTCGTGCGTCATGCAACGGCCGGAGTCCTCGCCCATGCAGTTTTCCTTGCCGCCGCAGCCGGTGGCGTCGATCGGTTCGTCGACGGCGACGATGATGTCGGCGACGGTGATTTCCTCTGATTTGCGACCCAGCGAATAACCACCGCCGGGGCCGCGGGTGCTCTCGACGAGCCCATGGCGGCGCAGTTTGCCGAACAACTGCTCGAGGTAGGACAGCGAAATCTGCTGACGGGCGCTGATCGCTGCGAGCGCAACCGGGCCCGAAAGCTCACGCAGAGCCAAGTCGATCATCGCGGTCACTGCAAAACGGCCTTTGGTGGTCAGACGCATGAAATTCTCCTGAAGCCGATGGGCGGCCAACTGTGTCAACGAAGCAGATGAGGGCGATTTCACGCTTGTCGAGTCCCCGCTTGCCTTCCCCGGGGTAACCCTCGGAATGATCCCGAGAGGATTACTCAAGTATAGATGAAACCTAGTTTTTTGGTCGGCATTGGGGCTGAAAGTTCCGTGGGGTTATTCGATCCTTGACGAGGACAGATGCTGGACAAGTCCGTCGCACGCGTCCTCGACCAGATCGAGCACGTGGTCGAAGCCATCCGGCCCGCCCTGGTACGGGTCCGGCACGGCTGGGCTCGCGAAGCGCACGCCGTGTTGCGTCAGCCGCCCCAACTTGGCGCGGTGCTGTGGCGGGCAGCGCTCTTCCAGTTCGGCGAGGTTGTCCCAGTCCATCGCCAAGATGAGGTCGAAGCGCTCGAAATCAGCCGCCGTCACGACTCGCGCCCGCAAATTCGCCAGGTCGTAGCCGCGCCGCGCCGCATGCCTGACGGAGCGCGGGTCCGGCGGCTCGCCGCCGTGCCACGAGTGCGTGCCGGCCGAATCGACCGCGACCGCATCGCCCAGCCCCGCCGCGCGCAGCTTGTGGCGCAGCACCGCCTCGGCGGTCGGCGAGCGGCAGATGTTGCCGAGGCAGACCATCAGCACCCGCACCGGCGCCGTCATGCCTTGCGGGCGTCTGCCGCCGGCAGCAGCACCACGTTGTCGGTGCCGGGCGCGCCGAAGGCCTGCTCGCGCAGGTGGGCGAGCTGGTCGCGCACCCGGGCCGCCTTCTCGAACTCGAGGTTGCGGGCGTGCTCGAGCATCTGCTTCTCGAGCTGCTTGATGCGCCTGCCGAGGTCCTTCTCGCTCATCGCCTCGACCTCGGCGGTCTCGGCCGCGTTCTTCAGGTCGTCCTTCGCGCTCTTCTCGCTGTAGACGCCGTCGATCAGTTCGCGGATCTGCTTCTTCACGCTGCGCGGCGTGATGCCTTGCTCCAGGTTGTGCTGGATCTGCTTCGCGCGGCGCCGCTCGGTCTCGTCGATCGCGCGGCGCATCGACTCGGTCATCTTGTCGGCATACAGGATCGCCTTGCCGTTGATGTTGCGCGCCGCGCGGCCGATGGTCTGGATCAGCGAGCGCTCGGCGCGCAGGAAGCCTTCCTTGTCGGCATCGAGGATCGCCACCAGCGACACCTCGGGGATGTCCAGCCCTTCGCGCAGCAGGTTGATGCCGACCAGCACGTCGAAGGTGCCGAGCCGCAGGTCGCGCAGGATCTCGACGCGCTCCACCGTGTCGATGTCGCTGTGCAGGTAGCGCACCTTGACGCCGTTGTCGCTCAGGTAATCGGTGAGCTGCTCGGCCATGCGCTTGGTCAGCGTGGTGATCAGCACGCGCTCGTGGATCTCGACGCGGTCGCGGATCTCCTGCAGCACGTCGTCGACCTGGTGCGTGGCCGGCCGCACCTCGACCAGCGGGTCGACCAGCCCGGTCGGCCGCACCACCTGCTCGACCACCTGGCCGGCGTTGCGCTTCTCGAAGTCGGCCGGCGTCGCCGAGACGAACACCACCTGGCGCATCTTCTTCTCGAACTCCTCGAACTTGAGCGGCCGGTTGTCGAGCGCCGACGGCAGCCGGAAGCCGTACTCGACCAGCGTGGTCTTGCGCGCGCGGTCGCCGTTGTACATGCCGCCCAGCTGGCCGATCATCACGTGCGATTCGTCGAGGAACATCAGCGCATCGGCCGGCAGGTAGTCGACCAGCGTCGACGGCGGATCGCCCGGTGCCGCGCCCGACAGGTGCCGCGTGTAGTTCTCGATGCCCTTGCAGTGGCCGATCTCCTGCAGCATCTCCAGGTCGAAGCGGGTGCGCTGCTCCAGGCGCTGCGCCTCGACCAGCTTGCCGCCCTTCACCAGCTCGTCGAGCCGCGTGCGCAGCTCGGCCTTGATGGTGTCGATCGCCGCGACCACGCGGTCGCGCGGCGTCACGTAATGGCTGGACGGGTAGACGGTGAAGCGCGGGATCTTCTGGCGGATGCGCCCGGTCAGCGGGTCGAACAGCTGCAGCGTCTCGACCTCGTCGTCGAACAGCTCGATGCGGATCGCCAGCTCGGAATGCTCGGCCGGGAACACGTCGATCGTGTCGCCGCGCACGCGGAAGGTGCCACGGCTGAAGTCCATCTCGTTGCGCTGGTACTGCATGCGGATCAGCTGCGCGATCACGTCTCGCTGGCCCATCTTGTCGCCGGCGCGCAGCGTCATCACCATGCGGTGGTAGTCGCTCGGGTTGCCGATGCCGTAGATCGCGCTGACGGTGGCGACGATCACCACGTCGCGCCGCTCCAGCAGGCTCTTGGTGGCCGACAGCCGCATCTGCTCGATGTGCTCGTTGATCGAACTGTCCTTCTCGATGAACAGGTCGCGCTGCGGCACGTAGGCCTCGGGCTGGTAGTAGTCGTAGTAGCTGACGAAGTACTCGACCGCGTTCTTCGGGAAGAACTCGCGGAACTCGCTGTAGAGCTGCGCCGCCAGCGTCTTGTTGGGCGCGAACACGATGGCCGGGCGGCCCATGCGGGCGATCACGTTGGCCATCGTGAAGGTCTTGCCGGAGCCGGTGACGCCGAGCAGCGTCTGGTAGCTCAGCCCGTCCTCGATGCCCTCGGCCAGCGCGGCGATCGCGGTCGGCTGGTCGCCGGCCGGCGGATACGGCTGGAACAGCTGGAACGGCGAGTCGGGGAAGCTGACGAACTCGCCTTCGACCGGTTCGCTCACCGGCGTGTCGGCGAGCACGATGTCGGGGCCGCGTTGCGGTGCTTTCGGTGCCAGCTTCGGTGTCGACTTTGGTGCAGCTCGGAGTGCCGGTTTTGGTGCCGAATTTTGTGGCAGGTCAGCCATGGCGATTAAAATCCTCGGGTTTTTCCTGTACCGCTGACGTGCTGTGAATGCACCGGGCAATCGAGAAGCCTAGCCCAAATCCCGCATCCGCTCTACTGACAAGGACTGTCCATGACCTCGCTGTTCGCCGCTGTCGAAATGGCACCTCGCGATCCCATCCTCGGCCTGAACGAGCAGTTCAACGCCGACCCGAACCCCGCCAAGGTGAACCTGGGCGTCGGGGTCTACTACGACGACAACGGCAAACTCCCGCTGCTGAAGTGCGTGGCCGAGGCCGAGCGCCAGATGCAGGAGTCGCCGAAGCCGCGCGGCTACCTACCGATCGACGGCATCGCGGCGTATGACAAGGCCGTGCAAGGCCTGGTGTTCGGCGCCGACAGCGCCGAGGTCGCCGCCGGCCGCGTCGCCACCGTCCAGGGCCTGGGCGGCACCGGCGGGCTGAAGATCGGTGCCGATTTCCTGAAGCGGGTGAACCCCGGCGCCAAGGTGCTGATCAGCGACCCGAGCTGGGAAAACCACCGCGCACTGTTCACCAACGCCGGCTTCGTCGTCGAGAGCTATCCCTACTACGACGCGGCCAAGCGCGGCGTCAACGTCGACGGCATGCTGGCCGCGCTGAACGCCGCGCCGGCGGGCACGGTCGTCGTGCTGCACGCCTGCTGCCACAACCCGACCGGCTACGACATCACGCCCGCCGACTGGCTGAAGGTGATCGAGGCCGTCAAGGCGCGCGGCCTGGTGGCCTTCCTCGACATGGCCTACCAGGGCTTCGGTGAAGGCATCGCCGAAGACGGCGCGGTGATTGCGCAGTTCGTTGCCGCCGGCATCGACTTCTTCGTCGCGACCTCGTTCTCGAAGAGCTTCTCGCTGTACGGCGAGCGCGTCGGCGCGCTGAGCGTGCTGTGCAGCTCCAAGGATGACGCGACCCGCGTGCTGAGCCAGCTGAAGATCGTGATCCGCACCAACTACTCCAACCCGCCGACGCACGGCGCCCAGGTCGTCGCCACCGTGCTGACGACGCCGGCGCTGCGCGCGATGTGGGAAGAAGAACTGGCCGGCATGCGCGTGCGCATCAAGCAAATGCGTACCGCGTTGCTGCAGAAGCTGCAGGCCGCCGGGATCAAGCAGGACATGAGCTTCATCACGCAGCAGAAGGGCATGTTCAGCTATTCGGGCCTGAACAAGGACCAGATGCAACGGCTGCGCAGCGAATTCGGCATTTATGGCGTCGATTCGGGCCGGATCTGCGTCGCGGCACTGAACAGCAAGAACATCGACGCCGTCGTCGCCGCGATCGCCAAGGTCAGCTGAAGCAACATCTTCTGTCACGCAAGTGACAGTCAGAACGAAGGCCGCACCATTTTGGGCGGCCTTTTCGCTTCTTTTCCGGGTTTGCACCAAAGCAGTCCCCAGGCACGATCCACATCGCCTGCCTAGAATGCTGCAACGCACAACTTGTGTGAAAGCGATTGCGCGAAGCGGTCGCAAAGGAAAACCCGTATGTTGTACCAGTGGTATGAAGCCCAGCGCGCGTTGTTGAGCCCGTTCTCCGAATTCGCCAGCGCCTCCTCGAAGCTGTACAGCCACCCGCTGTCGCCGTTCACGCACACGCCGATGGCACAGCGCGTGTCGGCCGGGCTGGACTTGGTGCACCGGCTGTCGAAGGAATACGAGAAGCCGCAGTTCAACATCACGTCGGTGCGCGTCGGCACGGTCGATGTCGCGGTGCAGGAGCAGGTGGCGCTCGAGAAACCCTTCTGCCGGCTGCTGCGCTTCAAGCGCTTCACCGACGATTCCCCGGTGCTGACCCTGATGAAGGACCAACCGACCGTGCTGGTCGTGGCGCCGCTGTCGGGCCACCATTCGACGCTGCTGCGCGACACCGTGACCGCCCTGCTGCGCGACCACAAGGTCTTCATCACCGACTGGACCGATGCCCGCATGGTCGACCAGGCCGCCGGCGCCTTCCACCTGGACGACTATGTCGCCTACGTGCAGGAGTTCATCCGCCACGTCGGCCCCGAGGCCAACGTGATCTCGGTGTGCCAGCCGACGGTGCCGGTGCTGGCCGCGATCTCGCTGATGGCCAGCCGCGGCGAGCCGACGCCGCGCACGATGACGATGATGGGCGGCCCGATCGACGCCCGCAAGAGCCCGACGGCCGTCAACAACCTGGCGATGAACAAGAGCTACGACTGGTTCGAGAACAACGTCATCTACCGCGTGCCGGTCAACTACCCTGGCTCCGGCCGCCGCGTGTACCCGGGCTTCCTGCAGCACAGCGGCTTCATCGCGATGAACCCGGACCGCCACCTGAAGTCGCACTACGACTACTTCATGGACCTGATGCGCGGCGACGATGAAAGCGCCGATTTCCACCGCACCTTCTACGACGAGTACAACGCGGTGCTCGACATGCCGGCCGAGTACTACCTCGACACCATCAAGACGGTGTTCCAGGACTTCGCGCTGGTCAACGGCACCTGGGAGGTCGACGGCGAGCTGGTGCGCCCGCAGGACATCACGACCAGCGCGCTGCTCACCATCGAAGGCGAGCTGGACGACATCTCCGGCGCCGGCCAGACCAAGGCGGCGCACGAGCTGTGCACCGGCATCCCGAAGTCGCGCCAGTTCCACTACGACGTCGTCGGCGCCGGCCACTACGGCATCTTCTCGGGCCGCCGCTGGCGCGAGAAGGTCTACCCGCAGGTGCGCGACTTCATCGCGTCGCACCAGCAGGCGGTCAAGCTCGCCAAGCCGACGGCCCGCAAGACCGCCGCGCGCAAGGCGGCCTGACGGCGCCGTGGACAGGGCCGCGCTCGCCGACGTCCTCGACGCCGCCCTGCCGCAGACGCAGTGCACGCGCTGCGGCTACCCCGATTGCCGCCGCTACGCCGAAGCCATCGCCGACGGCGAGGCGGCGATCAACCAATGCCCGCCCGGCGGTGCAGAAGGCATCGCCCGCCTCGCGCGCCTGACAGGCCTGCCGAGCCTGCCGCTGAACCCGCTGAACGGCAGCGAAGGGCCGCGCCGCCTCGCGGTGATCGACGAGGCCTGGTGCATCGGCTGCACGCTGTGCCTGAAGGCCTGCCCGGTCGACAGCATCGTCGGCGGGCCGAAGTCGATGCACACGGTGATCGACCCGCTGTGCACCGGCTGCGAACTCTGCATCCCGGTCTGCCCGGTCGACTGCATCTCGCTGGTCGATGCCAGCGAGGGCCGCACCGGCTGGGACGCCTGGAGCCCGGCGCAGGCCGACGAGGCGCGCGAGCGCTTCGCGTTCCACCGCGAACGGCTGGCGCGCGACGAGCACGAGCGCCTGGCGCGCATGGCGGCCCGCAGCGCACCGTCGACGGCCGCCGGCACCGAGGTGACTGTCAAGAGCAGCGTCATCGAAGCCGCGCTCGCCCGCGCCCGCCAGCGCAAGCCCGGCTGACAACGGCCAGCGGTTTGTCAGCCGATTCCTACAGCTGAATCAGCCGTGTCCTATCCGGACCCCGGGCCGGAACCGACGACGGCGGCGAGCCTGCCCGCCTACGCTTGCGCCACGGATCGCCGATCACGGTCGTCCGACATCACCGCGCAAGGAGCTGCAATGCATCACGATCGCATCGGGGGCCGCTGGAAGGAATTCAAGGGCCAGGCCCGTGAGAACTGGGGCCGCGTGACCGGCAACCAGAACCACGTCGAACAAGGCCAGCGCGAACGCCATGCCGGCAAGCTGCAGCGCAAGCACGGCGCCTACGAGGATGAAGCGCGCGAACAGATCCGCGAGCTGCAATCTCGTTACTGATTCCTGCAAGGCGACAAAGGAGTACCGACATGCACCGACTGCTGTTGGCGGTTCTGCTGATGCTCAGCATGGGCGCCACCTTGTCGCTCACCGCATGCGACAAGCTGGGGTCCGGCACACCGAAGCCGACCACCGAACCGCCGCCGGCGGCCAGCGCGCCGCCCTGAATCGACCCGCGGGGCTGAGACAATCCCCGGCGATGAACGCCGACCAGATCCAGCCCTTCTTCGCGACGCTCCAGGCCGCCAACCCGCAGCCGAACACCGAGCTCGAATACACCAACGTCTTCGAGCTGCTGGCTGCGGTGCTGCTGTCGGCCCAGGCCACCGATGTCGGCGTCAACAAGGCGACGCGCAAGCTGTTCGCGCTCGCGCCGACGCCGCGGAAGATGCGGGCGCTCGGGCTCGACGGCATCACGCAGCACATCAAGACCATCGGGCTGTACCGCAACAAGGCGAAGAACCTGTTCGAGACCTGCCGCATCCTGATCGAGGAGCACGGCGGCGAGGTGCCGCGCACGCGCGAGGCGCTGGAGGCCCTGCCGGGCGTCGGCCGCAAGACCGCGAACGTGGTGCTGAACGTCGCCTTCGGCGAGCCGACGATGGCGGTCGACACCCACATCTTCCGCGTCAGCAACCGCACCGGGCTGGCGCCGGGCAAGAACGCGCTCGAGGTCGAGCTGGGCCTGCTGAAGCGCGTGCCCGAGGCCTACCTCGTGGATGCGCACCACTGGCTGATCCTGCACGGCCGCTACGTGTGCCAGGCGCGCAAGCCACTGTGCTTCGAATGCGGCGTGGTGGCGTACTGCGATTCACGGCCCGGCGGGCCGCACCCGATCTACACCCGCACCGGCGAGGACACCCGCGCGCAGTAGGCAGGCGCCGCCGGCCAGTCGGCGGCGCGGGTGGGCACGATGTCGCCGCGCACGCAACGCACGGCATTCAGCCAGCCGGCATGGGCGACGATGCAGGCATGCGGCGGCAACTCATCGAGCAGCGCGCGGCAACGCGCCAGCAGCTGCGCGACCGTCTCGCCGCCGCCGGGTGCCCCGTGCAGGAAGTCGTCGCACCAGGCGTCGACCGGCGCCGCGCCGATCTCGTCCCACGGCCGCCCGTCCCAGTCGCCGAAATCCAGCTCGCACAGCCGGCGGTCGATGCGGTGCGCCCAGCCCCAGCGCGCGAGCCAGCGGCCCACGTCGGCGCAGCGCCGCAGCGGCGAGG